>NZ_JABSUZ010000009.1:0-211509 GCF_013284345.1 Brevibacillus sp. MS2.2 | reverse complement strand
GGTTCAGGTCAATGGATTAAAGGTCAGGCTGGAGTCATTGGTAGGCATCATGGGCTTCATGCTGGGAGGATGGCTGACAGATCACTATGGTTATACGATTGTGATCGTTTTGGATGGCGCCAGCTTTCTTTTCTCTGCATGGATTCTGATGAGACTTCGTTGGGAGGAGCAGGGAGACAATGTGCTTGCTACGTCAAAAGCAGCGAGCAGCTTTCATGTCACCCTTCGGTACTTGCGGGATACACCTGTGCTTCTGACGATTAGCCTGTTAGCTTTTCTCGTATCGCTCAGTACGTCTGCGTATAATTACGGGTTGCCTTTTTTGGCGGATCAATTGCGTGATAGTGACGCTACTCTGCACGGATTAATGTGGACGGCGATGAGCGTCGGAGGCTTGATTGGCTCTTATGTGGCCGCTCGTTTGCGGGTGAAGCTGGTGAATGGGATGCTCGTTGCTTATGCTGTTTTTTCCGTGGGAATTGTAGGGGCATTCGCGGCAAACCATGCTGTGTTTGTGCTTTTGCTCTTGATTTTCGCGGGTCTATTTTCCGGCGCAGCACAGGTTTATGAGAGCACGCTTTTGCAACAAGCCCAAAATGAGCTGCGCGGCAAGGTGATGGGGGTGCAGGGGCTTCTGAGTCGAAGCGGGTATTTTGCTGGTTTTCTTATGGCTCCATTCCTGGCGGGTGCCTCCACTTTATTTGGAATGCTGGTCTTCGCCCAATTGCTATTTGTCACAGGGCTGATCGGATTTGGCTTGTACCTGGTTTTTTCTCCCAAAAAATAGAAAACAGCCTCTCGATACACGTAGTCTTTTTTCCGCCTGCTAACCATAGGATGTACCAGTTGGGAGGTGTCGGGATTGGCCGTATTTCGACCCCGTCGGCGTTGGAGAAACCCGCTTTCACGTACGAAAGCGTTTTTGATCGCGTTGGTTATCTTTTTTGTTTTGACGATACAGACACTTGTGTTTTTGCAAAATCGATTGGAGCCTACTCTCTTGATTCTGGCGACGCAAAAAGCCGAGCAACTGGCGAAAGAAGCAATAACTGATGCCGTAACCAAGCGGATTTCGCAGCAAGGCGTCGACTTCAATCAGATTGTCAAAATCGAGAAGAACAACGAGGGGCAGATTCAGGCGTATCAGTTCAACTTCAAGGAATATGCGAGAATCGTGGGCGAAACAACAGCGAGGGTCCAGAACAAGCTCCAAGAGTTCGAGCAAGAAAAAGTAGACCGCACGATCCCGCTTGGATTGGCTACCGGGAACTCCTTTTTGGCATCCATGGGGCCGAATTTGCCAGTGACTTTCGTGCCCATCGGCTCGGTCAAGACCAAGCTGGAGACAGAGCTGAAGGAAGCAGGTATCAATATGGTGCTGGCGACGGTATATATTTTCGTGGAGGTCGATCTGCGCATCGTGATCCCGTTTGCGACTGAGGAGCAGACGGTCACGACGAAAATCCCGATCACCCACTCCTTGATCATCGGCGATGTACCGACGTATTTGTACAACAACCCGGAAGGCAAGCCGGATGTGCCGCGGATTCCTGGGGATACACCGAACAGCACTCCGTAATCGTTGAATAGGAAAAAGCGGCAGCGCGTTGCTGTCGCTTTTTTCATAAGGCTTTAGGAAAGAAGGAATAGCGTAATCATGGACTTGAAAAAACTGCGAGAAAGCTGAATATGACGCAACCACCGTTGACTCAACAAATTCAAAGTCTTGGGGAAGAACTTGGCAAAGGGAAGCGTGGCAGGCTTCCCTGATGTGTTTACGGGAAAGACCCCGATCATTTTTCCGGTACCGGTCGGATGAAAAACCTTCGTGCACAACTCAATACTTTCACGACGAATCCCCTTTAAAGACTCGCCCAAAATCGCTTTTGCTCTCGTCTCCGATATTCCATGAGTTCCTTCCTCCTTCTAAATGTAAGCTGAGTTTAACAAGTTTAATTAAATATGAAAAAATATATAATCATCACCGTTAATATGAAAACTATATTATTTAGGGAAGTCCGTATTCATTGACCAAGGTTTGTTAAATATTCACATTCTCTGCCATCATTTGCCGCTATGATGAGAGTTGGATGTGATACCTATGAAGAAACAAAGGAAAATCCTTTTTCTCATCTTGTTAGTGGCAGGAACTCTGCTCGATTGGTCCAGTAGTCAGCAAAAACAGGAAGTCGATCTTTACACGATCGGAATTGTGATTGCCAATGAGGATCGAAAAGATAAAGTAGCTGGATTAAAGGCGGGATTGCAATCGCTAGGTCTCAGTGAAGGAGCACGTATTCAGTATGTGCCCGTTTATTTGAATACGGTTCGGACGTTTGAAGAGGAGCGCTCCCTTGTCCAGGGCTTAATTTCGAAAAAGCCTGATGTAATCGTCACGACAGGGGCGCACGAGACCTTTTTAATTCAACAGGAGTCAACGACGATTCCCATTGTTTTTATTGGCGTCGCCTCATTGGTCGAACTACCCCTTGTTGAGACCGAGGGGACGGTTACGTGTGGAATCAGCAATGGCCAAATGAATGTGATTGGGAAAAGATTGGAGCTGACAACTCGTTTGTTGCCTGATGCCAAGCGTATTCTGATCATTGCCGATTCTCATGCTCCTACGACAGAACAAGCCATCGCAGAAGCAAGGTCAGCTGCTTCGTTGCTAGGTGTTCGCTTGCAGGTGAAGCAGGTTGCTTCCCCTAAAGACTTGGAGCAATTGCTCAGTAGGCTCTCTCCAGGAGAATACGACGCCATGCTTCCTTTACCTAGCTATGTTCTGGAAGACGCGATTACCGATTGCTTGCCTCTTTTGATCGATAAGCAATTGTTTGTCATGGGCGCATACCCCGAGCAGGTGAAGGCTGGTTTGTATGCCGCTTACGGCGTTTCCTTTCATTCACAAGGCATGCAGGCTGCTCATATGGTGGCTCGGGTGTTGGATGGAGTCCCTCCGACAGATCTGTCAATCGAATGGCCGGATGACGTGCGGTTAGCTGTCAATGCCACTTCCCTGTCCAAGCTTCCCATTACTGTAACCGATCAACAGTGGTCACTTGCACAAGAATGGTATGGAGTGAGGAACAAATGAGGAGGAGCAGACTACCGCGTATCAATCGACTGAAGACAAAAATGCTCCTGTTTGGGCTATGCATGTCCATCATCCCTTTTCTGATTCTTGGGTATATCAATTTGCATACCAGTAAAGATAAGGTTCGAGAAGAGGTAGACAGAGCCAATCAGATCTACGTGGAAAATACGTTAGCGCAGTTAGATATGCTTTTTTTACATACGTCCCAATCCATGCAGGTGGTTCAGCAGCGTTTTCTCAATGAGCGCCCTAGTGATGAGGATGCTTATTTCTTGCTGAATACGTTATTGAAGACTTCTCCTTATATGGAGGAAGTCGCACTTTTTAATCAGGATGGAGAGCCGCAGTATTTGCTGAATCGCTGGAAACATCAGAAGCTGGACACACCCATGGAGCGAGACAACCAACTTCTTACCACCATCCAATCGGGAAAACCATACATCGGAGGCATTGTCCGATCAGTGGAAGGGAAGCTGCTGGTAACGGTCGCGATCCCTCATGTATCTGCCAAAGGTGTAAAAGGTGGCATGTACGCAAAGCTCAATGTAAAACAGTTACTCGAACAGGTCACACTGCGAGCACGCTATGAAAACGAGGCCTATTTGTTCGTCACAGATGGGAAAAGCGATAGGTTTGCCGATCCGTTTATGCTGGGCAAGCCTTCTGATGGCTCTTTGACTTATTATGAACAAGCGGTTCCTCCCTCATGGACACTACCAGATCGAACTGACAAGCCTGTTATCCGTACATATCAAGCTTTCAATGGAGATGTTATGGTCAATTATGCCATGCGCTCTTCTGTCACACATTGGGTCATTATGCTGGAACAGTCGAGTCAAACGGCGTTTGCTGCCTTTTCAAAATTGGAACAATCTCTGCTCTTTACGACCTTATTCATCGCATTTATCGTTTTAGGAATTAGCATTGTGTTCTCTGTCTCGTTTAGCCGATTAATGGAAAAGATCGAATCCGCTGTGCAAAAAATCGCAGGTGGTGACTTATCCGTACGAATACCAGTGACAACCTCAGATGAAATTGGCAGGCTAGCAGCGTCCTGCAATGAAATGGCACAGAGTCTGGAGATAAAGACCAACCAGCTTCTCGAAGAAAAGAAGCGGCTTGATCTGGTCGTCAGTGGCATGGGGATGGGGCTCATTCTTGTAGATGAATCGTTTCGCATTCGCTGGATTAACCAAACAGCGTCGGCGTGGTTCCAGGATGCGGCTCACCTTCTGGGGAAAGACTGCCATCTGACGATTGGTCAGCAATTTAGTTCATGCAGTAGTTGCATGCTCCGAACGCGACAAATGGTGAACCAAAAGCAGACTGATCTTATTTCCTCCAGAGTCAATCAGGATGGGCGGGTCCGTTTTTATCGACATCAAGTTTTCCCTCTGCATCCGGAGAAAGAATCGTCTGCTTTTCTGGAGGTCATCGAGGACATCACGGAGAAACGAGAGCTAGAAGCCGCAATCGCACAAGCAGACAAGCTCGCTGCTGTTGGACTCTTGGCGTCGGGCATCGCTCATGAAATCAATAATCCATTAGGGATTCTGTCGCTGTATGGTCAGGACTTGCGAGACCGTCTAGTGGACGAGGATATTCGAGATTTACAGGACTCGGGAGAGCTTACTCAATACTTGGACACGATGGACAAACAAATTAACCGTTGCAAGGAAATCACGACCCGATTGCTGCACTTTTCGGGGAAATCACCCATTACTGTCGAAAAAGTAGATATTCATCAAGTGCTAGCAGACATTCTCATTCTTCTGTCCCATGAAATACGTGTCAAACAGGTAACGGTAAACCAGTCTCTGTTGGCCTCTGCTCCGTTTCTTCTCGCTACGCCTGGACAGCTTCAGCAGATCGTGCTCAATCTGTTAACCAATGCGCTGTACGCGACCCAGGAGCGTGGAAATATTGAGATAGCAACGAATTCTCCATCGAATGATCGAATCCGTCTGTCGATCAGAGATGATGGATGCGGTATACCCACAGCAGATTTGCCCCATGTTTTGGAGCCCTTTTATACAACCAAGCCTCCTGGAAAAGGGACTGGTCTCGGGTTATCGGTCTGCTACGGGATTGTGAAGAATTTAGGCGGAGAAATCGAGATCGAAAGTACACCAAACATAGGCACAACGGTTACGGTCATCCTGCCGTCGGCAAAGGGGGAATGAACAAAAGATGCACGCTGACACTCGTATACTCATCGTTGATGACGAAGCAGATTTCCGCCATCTATTAACCAGTCGATTAAAGAGAAAGGGATATACCACGCTGGAAGCATCTGACGGAATCAGTGCACAGCAGCTAGTCACTAGTGAAACGATACATGTGATTTTGCTTGATCTGAAAATGCCCGGGATGGACGGTCTCTCCTTTCTGCAATGGTGCAAGGAAGCCTCTCCTGCCATTCAAATCATTGTTGTGACCGGACACGGAACAATCGAAACAGCAATCGAAGCAATGAAACGCGGCGCTTATGATTATTTGACAAAACCGTACAACCTCAATGAATTGGAGGTATTGATTTCCAAGGCCGTCGAAAAACAGCAGTTGACAGAGGAAAACCAACAGTTGAGAGAAGTTCTATCGACAAACGGGAAAACGACGTTTCAAATCGTTGCGGAAAGCCCGAAGCTAAAAGAGGTCCTAGCAACTGCCAAGCGAGTAGCCAGTACGGACTTTATCGTCCTCTTGAAAGGGGAAAGTGGGACAGGGAAGGATGTTATCGCGAGACTCATTTATGAATGTAGTGAGAGAGCATCAGAGGCATTCGTACCGATCAATTTGGGGGCGATACCAGAAACGATGCTGGAAAGTGAACTGTTCGGGCACGAAAAGGGAGCCTTTACAGGTGCAACTGCTCAGAAAAAGGGACTGGTAGAGATTGCCCACCTGGGAACGCTCTTTTTGGATGAAGTAGGGGACTTGCCTTTTCCTTTGCAGGTCAAGTTGCTCCGTTTTCTGGAAACCGGCGAATTTCGCCGAATAGGGAGCCCGATTCTGCACAAGGTGGATGTTCGTATCATTGCTGCTACCAATGCCGACCTGGAAAAGAAAGTGGAAGAAGGAACGTTCCGATCCGATCTTTATTTCCGGCTGCATGTTATGGATATAACGATTCCACCTCTCGCTCAAAGAAGAGAGGACATTTTGCCACTGTCGGCTTTCTTTTTGAATCGACTCAAGCGTAAGTATCCAGTCAAACCGCTTTCTGTGAAAGCGCAGGCAGCTCTTTTGGCCTACTCATTCCCGGGGAATGTTCGGGAGTTGGCTCATATGATCGAACGTGCTGTCGTTTTGGCAAGAGGAGAGGAAATTGACGACAAGGATCTCTTTCCTCACGAGCAGTCAACACCTCATCATCTGTCAGATAAGAAGCTCATTTCATCAGCAGAAACGGGGGAGGAAGAAGCATTTTTACTGAAGAATGTAGAGCGAGAACATATCAAGCATGTGCTGGACGTTCTGCAATGGAACAAGACCAGGACAGCAGAGAAGCTGGGGATCAGCGTACGTAATCTGTACCGAAAAATCGTAGAGTACGAGCTGCGACCGTGACATTTTGTCGCGTACTGACCATGACATTTTGGCATGGTCTTTTCTTTTTCACGCAATGTTGGAAGCGCCAAGTCGTTGGTTTTCCTGCTTTTATGGTTTGGCACGCCTCTTGCTACTCTCATGGTGTGAATGCACGATCAACATGGAGGAGTGAGACCTATGATCAAAAAAGAGAAGACAGGCTGGAAGAAGCTGTCTATGGTAGTAGTGGCGATGCTGGTCTTTGCAGGCTGCGCTACACAGCCGACCGCTCAACCCACCTCAACAGCGAATGAGGCCAAAGATAAAACGGCGAGTGGGGCAACAGGAGCGATCAATCTAGCTTCCTACACCCCGCCTAGTATGGACAAGGTGCCAGAAGGGCCATTGGGAGAATCGATTAAGTATGGACATAAGCTAATGAATGAAACGAGCACAGTGATCCCTGAATACACAGGGAATAAGCTCTCCTGCTCTAGCTGTCACGGTAATGCCGGAATGGATGCGACCTCCCCTTTAACGGGTGTCACAGCAGTCTATCCCCAGTACATTCCAAGGTCTGGCAAAGTGCTTACCATTGAAGATCGCATCAACGGTTGCTTTCAACGAAGCATGAACGGAAAGCCATTGCCTTACAACAGCGATGAAATGAGAGCGATGGTTGCCTATCTGACGTATATCTCAACAGATGTACCAGTAGGAATTAAAGAGCGCCCGTGGATAGAAAAAAATGATATGAAGAGCGTACCTCAACCGAATGTGGCAAATGGAGAAGCACTCTTTCAAAAATCGTGTATACAATGCCATGCAGCTGATGGTTCAGGAACAGGCCCAAACTCAGGACCAGCGTTATGGGGGGATAACTCCTTCAATATTGGTGCAGGTATGGCCCGAATTTCCAAAGCCGCTGGCTACATTCAGCGCAATATGCCTTTAGGGGAAATGGGCGGTATCAAGCAAGGCTCGTTAACCGATCAAGAAGCAGCGGACCTAGCAGCCTATATTTTGTCCAAGCCGCGTCCGGACTTTGCCAAAAAGGCACAAGACTGGCCAGCTGGAGGCGTTCCAAAGGATGTGCCGTATGAAGTAGACAGCTCCAAGAAGAAGCAATAGGAACTCGGCATCTGACCACCCCAAAAGGGGCTGTCCCTTTCGTTTGCACATAATTTGAGCAACAGTAGATGAAAAGAACAGAGGCAGTTCTCAAGTAGAAATATCTACTGTTGGGATAGCCTCTGTTTTTTGTGCTTAACAATACATTACGAGAATTACCTATATTTTTATGGAATATTTGTAAAATGTTGGTATAATAAACCGGAATAGTAAAAATATAAGAATAAGGAAGGTAAACGGGAATGAACAAAAAATCAAGACTGTTTTCAGTAGCAATGGCTACAATTATTGGCGCTTCTCTTGTAACTTCTGGGGGATTACAAGCAAATGCAAAAACGGATCAGAATATTGGTAATATTCAAGGTGGCTACTATTACATCGATGGAATCGAGTATAAAGTACCGAACAGCGAGATTTATAATTTCGTAAATGAAAATAGAATCACGAATTTGCCGTATGTTACCTCAAATACATCAACGACGTCATATAGAGGGGATGCGCGTAAAGTAAGACCCACAGCTGGGTGTGATCAAGGTGAATGGGTATTTACAGCGAAAAGAACAGCAAGCGGCTTCAAACTAGGGGATTCTGGAACGAGAGTTATCAATAAAACCAGTAGAGATTTGACTGAAACATCGAAATTAAGTTCCAGCACTACGATTTCAGGTAAAGTTACTGGATCAGGAAAATGGAATTGGGGTGTAATCGAAGCGACTGCAGGCTTCGAAATAGGCGGTAGCATAACATGGACGACAGAAGAGTCAACTACCATTACAGTAGGCCCTGGTGAGTGGGGATGGATTGATTATGGTGCTTATACGGAGACTTGGGAAGGAGATCATTACTATGTAACCCCCACTTGCAAAATTCAAGACAAAAAGAGAATCAAGGTAATAGGTCCAAAACACAAAGCCAAACTAGCAAGAACTGAAAAATTCTAATTACTGCTAAGAAGGAGAAGAGTTGAGAATGAGAAATAGACTCCTAATACCCATATTACTCCTAGCTGTATGCAGCTTCTTATTAGGATGCCAAGAAGATAAGCTTAAGGATCCGAACGATAAAGTGCTACCTAATAATACTGCAGCTCCTAAACCGGAGGATCATGCATTAAAAGAAGTGGAGTGGGTAAAGGTTGTTGATCCACCTCAAAATGTCTCTTCTCCTTCTGAAGCTGTCGTCCATCAATACGAGGTTGGGTTTAAAGATGGAGCCACAGAATTTCCTAAGAAGGATTCTGTCATTTTCGAAACGACCCTTGGAGAAAAGAGTATAGTGGCTATACGTTCTCCAGAGGGAAAAAATAATTTTGCTGTTTTTTTGTATGAACATAATCCCTCATCTAGTTGGGGAGTTTATGGGCTTGTAAGGTTGTTGGGGAATACAGAGTTTACAGATAAAGAGGGTTTACAATTACCTTTCGAAAAGTTCAATGCAACAAAAATGAATATTCCAGAAAAATCAGTAAATGCTTGGGTGTTTGCAAACGAAAAAGAGATCGTTACGATTACCGTATATAAACGCTTTCCGTTTACACCCAGTTCTGATCGAGAAACGATCTTACTAAAAAATGGGAACGAAGCATATATAGGTAAGGATCATTTGAAAAATAGCTACTTGTATTACTTTGATACTGAAAAGATAATTGTTGTTTCAGGTAATGTAGCCAAGCAGAAATTTATTGATATAGCAAATTCTTTACCCCCTGTTACTTCTGCATTGTTTCCTAGCCCGAACAAAAAGGAACAATAAAGGAAAATCCGTAGTGTGTGGAGAAGAGCGACAGTGTAGAACTGTCGCTTTTCCTTTTTTGTAAAAGATCGAAGGAGGCTTGGAAATGCTGATCAAATGGATTACATGTAAAGTAACGGAAAATCAGAAGCAATCGTTTTCCCATGCCCAAGCGAAATGGAGATCAGTAGAGGACATAAAAGGCTTTCTGGGACAAGTCGGAGGGTGGAATCAGCATCGGCCGTTGGAAGCTTGTATTCTTACTGTTTGGGAGAGTAGAGAGCACTATCAATCTTTCATGGAGAAGGATCACGATCCTATTTTTCATCAGACAGGGCAGAGCCAGACATATGAAGCCATTTCTGTACAGCTTTTCTCGAAGCTCACAGACAGCGACGATCGTCAGTTGCTGGATGGATTAGAGAGCGCTCAAGTTCTTCGCGTAGTCTGTGGAAGCGAAAACAACGTACTCGCAAAAGCTGGGGCAGAGCCGGGAGGGATCGTCGGACAAAGCCTGAAGGATAGCCAGCAATATATAGCGGCGACTTTGTGGAATAATGATCAGCTCTCACCGACGGGCGACGCTCAAGCCTACACCGTTACTCTAGAACAGACATGGCGCGTTGTTAAAAAAGGAGACCACAAATGAGTAAATCCTATACAAAAGGCATTATTTTCGATATGGACAATACCTTGCTGCAATCCCGAATCAACTTTGCAGGGATGAAACGGGCCATTTTTCAACTGTGGGCCGACAATGGAATTGTAGAGCCGACTCTCGATTGGGAGAAGTATACCGCATCACAGCTCATTGAGATTGGCAGAAAATCGGAGCAGATGACGAGTGAATTGGAACAAGCTATGTGGGAAGCAGTAACCGCGATTGAGAAGGAAGGCATGCATGGAGCTGTATTGGAGAAGCATGCGGTGGAAGTGCTGGATCGCTTGAAAGAGAACTACTATTTGTATATCCTGACCAACAACGCCTACGCCGCGGCAGAGGAGGCTTTGAACGGGACGGGAATCGCTCCCTACTTTAACGAAATCGTAGCCCGCGAGCAGATGACGACCTTGAAGCCATCTCCATCGGGCATTCACTATATTCGCAGCCGCAAGCCGGAATGGCCTGTTTCGGCTTGGACGATGATCGGGGATTCCTGGATCGATGGGAAGGCGGCCTGCGACGGACAAGTCGCTTTTATTGCCTATCAAGGGAACGAACAGGACATGGAGCAAAATGGTGTTGTGCCAAAGGCGTACATAAATGATTTGAAAGAACTCCTGACCGTCCTTGAAGAGTGCGAGCAAAGGTAAAGTGCACTTCTCCAATAAATGATTACAGACAATAGTGAAAAATATGCTATACTTTGCGTAACTGAATACCAGCCTTCAGGGTAGGGTGCAATTCCCGACCGGCGGTAATGACGAACGCACGTCTGAGCCCGCGACTCGCTATCGAAGCAGTTGATAGCGACTGACTTGGTGCAAATCCAAGGCCGACGGTACAGTCCGGATGGGAGAAGGTATTTGGAACGGCCTATTTTGCTGTTTTTTTCAAAAAAACAGTAGAAGCTAGGCTTCT
Source organism: Brevibacillus sp. MS2.2 (assembly GCF_013284345.1). NCBI lineage: Bacteria > Bacillati > Bacillota > Bacilli > Caryophanales > Paenibacillaceae > Brevibacillus > Brevibacillus sp. MS2.2. The sequence continues at coordinate 200,437 of NZ_JABSUZ010000009.1, read as the reverse complement.
TTCTGAACGCCCTGAGCATAATATTCATGGGCGTTTTTATTTTTATAAAACTTCATAGCGACAATCTTCAGGGCAAGGTGAAATTCCTGACCGGCGGTAATGGCGTACGTACGTCTGAGCCCGCGACTCGCTGACCACGCTTACAGCGACTGATCTGGTGAAACCCCAGAGCCGACGGTACAGTCCGGATGGAAGAAGATTTTGTGCTTTCTTCATTTGCTTTTTTGTGAAAAAACGGATGAGGTAAGGCTTCTTTCCCTATGCCCTGAAACGCTTTGAGGTTTCAAGGGCTTTTTGCGTTGTGCTTGGCTGGAATGATGGAACAGAAAGGAGTGCGGTATGGAACAGGACAGCAAGTACATGGATCTGGCGCTGGAACTGGCACGATCGGCACGAGGCCAAACCAGCCCGAATCCCATGGTCGGAGCTGTAATTGTGAAGGATGGAACCATCGTGGGGATGGGAGCGCATCTGCGGGCAGGAGAACCCCATGCTGAGGTGCACGCACTGCGGATGGCTGGGGAAAAAGCGCAAGGTGCGACCGCGTACGTGACGCTGGAGCCTTGCAGTCACTACGGAAAAACACCGCCGTGTGCAGAGGCGTTGATCGCAGCCGGTGTACGTCGTGTCGTTGTAGCGACGCTCGACCCGAATCCACTGGTGGCGGGAAGAGGAATCGAGATGCTGCGGGCAGCAGGGCTGGAAATAGCTGTGGGCGTGAGAGAAGAAGAAGCGAGGGCGCTCAATGAAGTCTTTTTCCATTACATCCAGACCAGACGTCCATTTGTGACGGTAAAGACGGCCAGTACATTGGACGGGAAAATCGCTTCGTTCACGGGACACAGTCGGTGGATTACTGGAGCAGAGGCTCGGGCAGAGGTGCATGAGCTGCGCAGGCAGCACGATGCCATCCTCGTTGGAGTTGGGACGATTCTCGCGGATGACCCGCTGTTGACGGCGCGCCAGGAAGAGCAGCGTTTTGGAAGCCAGCCAGTTCGCGTGATTTTGGACAATCATTTACGTACGCCGCTGGATGCCCGTGTCGTCCAGAATGCAGATGCGAAGACTTGGATCTTTACGACAGATGCAGCCCCAAGGGAAAAGCAGGAACTGCTTGCGGCAAGAGGAGTAAAGGTCATCACAACGGATGCACCCATTCGCGTGGAAAAGGTGCTAGTTACGTTGGGAGAGCTGGGGATTACCTCGTTGCTTGTGGAAGGCGGGCAAGAAGTAAACGGCTCCTTTTTGCAGGCGAGAGCGATACAAAAGGTCGTGAGCCATATCGCGCTAAAGCTGATCGGGGGAAGCGGCGCGCCTTCGCCATTCGGTGGTCAAGGCTTTGCGACGATGGGAGAAGCGGTACCGTTGACAAATGTCACGATCACTCCGATGGGGAAAGGTGATGTACAGATCATCGGGTACCCACAATGGGAGAAACAGGCGTAGCGAGTGAGGAGGAGAGAGCATGTTCACGGGACTGGTCGAAGAAGTGGGCGTGTTGGAAGCGATTCAAGGGAACGAGCAGGCGAGTCGACTGGTCATCCGCGCACAGCAGGTACTCGAAGGGGTAAAGCTGGGGGACAGTATCTCGGTCAATGGCATTTGCCTTACGGTTACTTCTTATACGAATCGTCAGTTTAGCGTCGATGTGATGCCAGAGACAATGAACAAGACGAGCTTGCGGCAATTACGCAGCGGACAGCGAGTGAATTTGGAGAGAGCAATGCGGCTGGGGGACCGTTTTGGCGGGCATATCGTCTCCGGACATGTAGACGGGACCGGAAGGGTTGCTTCACGAGAGGTGAATGCGAATGCAGTCGTGTTTCGGATTGAGGCCAAACCGCAACTGCTGAAGTACGTCATTGCCCGTGGATCGATTTGCATAGATGGCATCAGTCTCACCGTGGTGGACGTAAACGATAACGGTTTTACCGTTTCGATCATTCCGCATACGCTGGCGAATACGAGTCTTGCAGACAGACGACCTGGGGACTTGGTGAATCTCGAAACAGATGTCATCGGCAAATATGTGGAGCGTTTGTTAGGGTATCAAAATCATGGCGGTACAGAAAAATCTGGCGGGCTCAGTCTAGCCTTTTTGCAGGAAAACGGCTTCGCGTGAGAAGGAGGGAGAAAGTATGTTTCATCGCATAGAAGAAGCATTGGAAGATTTGCGTCAGGGCAAGGCAGTCATCGTGGTAGATGATGAGGATCGGGAAAATGAAGGAGATTTTGTCTGCATGGCGGAAGCGGCTACGCCTGAAATGATCAACTTCATGGTCACACATGGCAGGGGACTCGTTTGCGTACCGGTGACAGAAGAGCACGCGACTCGCTTGCAGCTCCATCCGATGGTGAATGCCAATACAGACAAGCAAGGAACGGCTTTTACCGTGTCCATCGATGAAGGGAGTACACACACAGGGATATCCGCTCAGGAGCGCTCTCAGACGGTCTTGGCAATGCTGGACGATCAGAAGACCGCAGAAGATTTCCGCAGACCGGGACATATTTTTCCGTTAATCGCGAAGTCTGGCGGTGTGTTGCGCAGAGCGGGTCACACCGAGGCGGCAGTTGATTTGGCTCGCTTGGCGGGGGGCATACCGGCGGGAGTCATTTGCGAAATTATGAACGAGGATGGCTCCATGGCACGTCTGCCGCAATTGGTAGAGATCGCACGCCGCTTTGATCTCAAGCTGATTACGATTGCAGACTTGATCGCATATCGGATGCGGACGGAATCCATGGTGAAAAAGGAAATCGAAGTGCAGCTTCCGACCGCCTACGGTGACTTTCGGATAGCGGCCTATACGAACGAGCTGGATGGCAAAGAGCATGTGGCTCTCATCAAGGGAGAGATTGGACCGGATGAGCCCATTCTCGTCCGCGTTCACTCGGAGTGCTTGACAGGCGATATTTTCGGCTCTTATCGCTGCGACTGCGGTCCACAGTTGCACGCTGCATTGGATCAGATTGAAGCGAACGGACGCGGTATTTTATTGTACATGCGCCAGGAGGGCAGAGGCATTGGCTTGATTAATAAGCTGCGTGCCTACAAGCTGCAAGAGGAAGGCTTGGATACGGTTGAGGCCAATGAAAAGCTAGGGTTCGCCGCTGATCTGCGAGATTACGGGATCGGTGCACAAATTTTACGAGATTTAGGTGTGCAACGCATGCGGCTTTTGACCAATAATCCACGAAAAATCCGCGGGCTTACCGGATACGGATTAACAGTAGAAGAACGGGTGCCGCTTCAAATGCCGGAGCATCTGCACAACAAACGGTACCTATCAACAAAACAAGAGAAGCTGGGTCACCTGCTTCATTTGCACAGATAAGGAGAGGGAATAAGCGATGAGAACATTCGAAGGACATTTGGTTGGAACAGGTTTGCGTGTAGGGATTGTGGCAGGACGCTTTAACGAATTGATCGTAAGCAAGCTGGTCGGAGGGGCTCTCGATGCCCTGAAGCGTCATGGCGTAGAAGATGAGCAGGTAGACGTGGCTTGGGTGCCGGGGGCATTCGAAATTCCGTTGATCGCTAAAAAAATGGCGGAATCCGGTCGCTATGATGCCGTTGTTACATTGGGAGCTGTCATTCGTGGCTCCACTCCGCATTTCGATTACGTCTGCAATGAGACCGCAAAAGGAGTTGCTTCTCTATCGCTATCGACTGGGATACCCGTTATTTTTGGCGTTTTGACGACAGACAACATCGAGCAAGCTATCGAGCGAGCGGGAACAAAAGCAGGCAACAAAGGCTGGGAAGCAGCAACGGCAGCAATCGAAATGGCTAATTTATCTAAGCAGTTCGCCTAATCAGTTCATATGGAGAACGAGATATTTCAACGGGGGCTTCGGCTCCCGTTTTCTATTTTTTTGGATAAAATCACCACGGACAGGCCAAAGTAAGAAAGATTTTCCTGAATAAAGGGGGGATCTAGCGTGAAGCCGACTGATTGGTGGAGAGCGCAAGTAGAGGCCATACAAGCAAAGCGGCGCATCGGTTCGGGTCAAGCGCGGCGAAGCGAACAAATTACACCGGATATGGTAAAACAATGCATGCAAAACGTGGATGACCTCAGCAGCTTGTCATTGAAGATGAATGACGAAGAGGTACACGTTTTTTTTCTCGATACGCTGGTGGATGTGTCCCAGATTTATGAGAATGTCTTTCTTCCGTTGCAGCGTTCTGATGGTAGAGATCCAATGCAGGTGCTCCCCTTCTCACAGGAATGTCTTCTTGACGATATGGAGACGTTGATGAGTAACTTGCTACGCGGTCATACCATCTTGTTTTTCCTGGAAAGGGATCTCATTCTGCATGTGAATACATTTCAGGTCGCGCATCGTTCCATTACGAAATCCGAGACAGAGGCGACCGTCCTTGGACCGCAAGACTCCTTTGTTGAAATGCTGGAGATCAATTTGTCCTTGCTTCGGAGAAGACTGGCTACGCCTCATCTGAAAGTATCGAGCTACACGATTGGCACCGAGGCGCAGAACAAGGTAGCTGTGATTTATTTGGACAATATCGCGAACGCGGAAAATGTGGAGCGCGTGAAAAAACGCCTCGACAATGTCATTTACCCTGGTTTTGTCGGGATGCCTGTCTTAAAGCAAATGCTGGAGGACAAGCCGTACTCTCCGTTCCCACAATTCGGCTTGACGGGTCGGCCTGACAATGCAACAGCAGCCTTGTTGGACGGCAGGATCGTGATCATGCTGAATGGCAGTCCGGATGCTGCCATCTGTCCGACTTCCTTTTTGGAGATGTTTAGCAGCCCCGAAGACTTTTACAATCGATGGTCAACGGCGAGCCTGCTACGGATGATTCGATTTTTCGGTTTATTTATCACCATTATGCTCACCTCCAGCTACGTCTCTGTCTTGACGTTTCATCCGGAAATGCTTCCCCCCGCTTTGCTGACAATTTTGTCTGAATCACGCAGTCGGGTGCCTTTTCCGCCAGTGATCGAAGTGCTCATTATTGAGCTCGTCATCGAGATCCTGCGGGAAGCAGGGATACGCATGCCGACTAAAATCGGCCAGACAATCGGTATCGTTGGCGGTATCGTGATCGGGACAGCCTCAGTACAAGCGGGGTTAGCCAGTAATATCCTGATCGTCCTTGTTTCCGTATCGGCACTGCTTTCTTTTGTGCCACCTAATTTTTTGATGAGTAATGCGATTCGGCTCGTTCGCTATGGTTTCATTTTGATGGCAGGCGTATTGGGCATGTACGGCCAGATGCTGTCGCTGGCGTTTTTATTCGCGCACTTGCTCAATCTGACTTCGCTTGGGACGCCGTATATGGCTCCGGGGGTTCCGCGTCAATGGACCGATTTGATGAATAGTCTCGTACGTGCGCCATTGAGGTTTATCGTCAATCGCAACCGCATGTCCCGGGCAAAGCAAAAGCATGTCCGGCCAGTTGGGGAGGACTAAGGAGATGGATCGAGGGAGAATTCACAGCCTGAATCCGATCCTGGTAATCGGATTGATTATGAATACGATGGTGGGGGTTAATTTACTTGGACTGGCTCACCATGCGAGCAAAATGGGCTACAATCTGTGGTGGTCTCCGATTTTGCTGGGATGCATCGTCAGCTTAACGCTATTTCCGATGATGGCCCTGTGCCGACGTTATCCAGATGATAATCTGTTTCGGATTCACGAGAAGCTGTTGGGAAAATGGCTGGGACGCTGTTTCAATATCCTGATTATCGTCTACGCCATTTTAAACGTATCTACCGCCAATGAAGGATACGTCAGGCTGATTCAAACCTCCATGCTGAGCAATCAGACAGCCACACTGCCATTGCTTGGATTGACATTGGTCATGGTCTACATTACGAACGGCGGCATCAAATTGATCGCGCGTTTTTGTCTGCTAACGTTCTTTTTTACGGGCTGGATGGTTTTTCTATTGCAGTACGGCTTTCAAAAGGGAGGATTCACGCATATTTTTCCTCTTTTTAATACAGATTGGCGCAGTATAGCCGAAACGGTGCACAATTCTTACGCGAGCATGCTTGGGTATGAATTGGTCCTGTTTTTCTACCCATATATCCAAGAGAAGAATAAGGCACACAAGCATGTACTGATTGGGGTATGGATCGTGGTTTTGTTGTACGTCATGATCCTGATCACAAGCGTAGCTTATTTTTCTGAATGGCAAATGGACAATCTCATTTATCCCATTTTGAATTTGTTTAAGGCTGTAGAGCTGTCTTTTTTAGAGCGGATCGAAAATCTCGGGATTGGTCTCTGGGTCTTCCTCATTCTCAGCACGAGTACGGGATACTTGTGGGTTGCCCGTACCGGTCTGGAAGAAATGGCAGACAAGACGAAGCTGTGGCATCTGCTTTTACCGACAATCATTTCGTTTCTATTCATTGTGGGGCCATTATCTGTAGAAAAACAACGCTACATTTATGACAAGGTGACTGTTTATATGGCCTATGGATTGATCTTATGGCCGATTTTTTTGTTATTGCTTCATTCCTTGAGGTTCGGTAGAGGAGAGCGGGTATCATGAAGAGGGCGAGCTGGTTCATTGTTACGGTTATCCTTTTGCTCAGCCTTTGCGGTTGTGGGGGAGAACTCGAACGGCCGGCACTGGAAGACATGGCCATGATTGGGGTTATGGGCTTCGATTATGTGGATCGTGAAAAGATTGATGTCACCGTATCAGTACCGGTTCCCTCCAAAAATAAGGAATCTACGCAGGTGTACGCTACGTATGCCTCGATGACGAGCGAGGCAATGCTGAATCTCGCGACAAAAGCAGAGAGGACCATGTCCCTCTCGCAATTACGTGTGATTTTGTTCAGTGAAGAATACGCCCGCAAAGTAGGGATCGGAAAAGTCATTCTTGATCTCTATCGCAATCCGATTGTAGGAGAAAATGTATACATTGCCATCGTAAAAGGAAAAGCGAAAGATGTCATCAAAGGAACCTATAACCACAGGCCGGAAATTAACACGTATTTGAACAACTTGCTCCGTCCGCGAGTAGAAACGGCCTTTTCGTCTTTTGCGACCATTCACGATTTTGTTTTTATGATGACCAGCAACACGATGGACCCCAATCTTCCTTATCTGATCCACAGTGACGGAGAGATTCAGATCACCAAGGCGGCCCTTTTTCGAGTAGACAAGATGATCGGAATGTACTCACAGCGAGAAGGGAAGCTGGTTCAGGGGTTTCTGGGTAGAGAGCGCTTGCCCCGTATGAGCTTCGAATTCCAGCACGAGGCGAAGACAGGTAAAAAACAAACGGAAAAGGTCGTCTTCGATTTTGTGCGGGCAAAAACGAAAGTAAGCAGCAATGGCAGCCTGAAAAAGCCTGTCATCAACATCAAGCTTCGGGTAAGAGGGATGCTAGTGGGCTATTCAGGCAGTAAGGACTTGGAGAAGCGGGCTCAATATCGGACCATGGTTCAAGAGCTTGAGAAACGGATCAAAAAGGAAAGCATGGATATGCTGGTGCGTTTTCAAAAGCAAGGGGTTGACCCGGCGCAGCTCGAGGAGAGTATTCGCCAAAAGTATTATGGCAAGTGGACACGCGAAACGGGTCTCGCCCTTTATAAAAAAGCGAAATTCAATGTCGAGGTTCATGTGGATGTAGTTGGTTTTGGCACACTGAAATAAGGAGTAGCCGTATTCCGGCGTGGTTAGAACAGACGCTTGAATTCGCGCCAGATCGCACCCAAAGTCCGGCGATTTACGTTTTGGAGCTTGCCGTACAACAGGTTCGTCAAACCAATAAAGGTGAGCTCCTGATCTTTCGTATACGGATACCAATTGAACTCACGCTTGCGTTTGCCTGGATCATGGATGACAGAGATGCTGTGCGTAAAGGCTTGCAACCCAGAAGGTCCGCGATAACGGCCGATGCCACTCTGTTTGACCCCGCCAAAAGGAAGATGGGGATTGGCGTAGCTGATAATGACGTCATTGATGCACACATTGCCGCTGTCGAGCTGACGAGCTACGCGATCCGCTTTTGTTTGATCGGCAGACCATACCGAGGCATTCAGCCCGTACGGTGAGCTGTTAGCCAGTCGAACAGCCTCTTCTTCGGTGGCAAAAGTCATGATCGGTAATACTGGACCAAAGGTTTCTTTCCGCATGATTTTCATGTCAGATGTCACGTTTGTGAGAATGGTCGGCGCGATATACATGCTGCCAGTGGAAGGAAGTCCTCCGGTGACTGCGGTCGCGCCCGTAGCCAGTGCTTCGTTTACATGCTCGCGGACAATGCCGATTTGTTGGGAAGACGTCATCGAACCGACCTCGGCCTGATTCGGATAGCTTTGGCGCAATGCTTTTGTCTTTTCAGTAACCAGCTTGAGGAATTCAGGGTATACCTTTTCATGGACAAAAAGCCGTTCAACAGACATACATACCTGTCCGGAGTTCGTAAAAGCCCCCCACACCGCGCCATTTGCTGCCCGCTCCAGATGAGCGTCTTCAAACACGATCATCGGGTCTTTTCCGCCTAGCTCCAGTTCTACTGGGATCAAATGCTCCGACGCTGCCGCCATAATTTTTTTGCCTGTCGCGACAGAGCCTGTGAAAAAGATTTTATCTGGGCGCGCAGCTACCAGCGCCTGTCCAGCTTCGCGTCCTCCATGCAGGACGGTCACGACACCATCCGGCATAGAAACAGCGGAAAACACCTCTTCAATGAGCAGTCCGGTAGAAGCAGTCACCTCGGAAGGTTTTAAAATAACGGTATTGCCTGCTACGAGGGCAGATAATACAGGAATGATGGCAAGTTGAAACGGATAATTCCACGGAGAGATGACCGCGACGACACCCATTGGCTTGTAGTGAATATACGATTTTTTCGGCCACAGCACGATAGAGGTTGGTACCGGCTGATCGGCCAGCATCTGATAAGCATGTTTTTCATAAAAACGAATCGTGTCGACAGTGACGAAAATTTCGGTCATATACGCTTCCAATGTAACTTTTCCGGTAGCCTCACTAATTTTTCGGGCGATTTCTTCGCCGTGATCGACTAAATAGTGCCGCAACCGTGTCAAATAGTCCAGACGCCGAGCCAACGAAGTAGTGGACCAAGCTGGAAAGGCAAGACGCGCACGTGCCATCGCGTCTTCTACTTGTTCTGGAGTCGCTTCCTGTAAAGAGCCAAGTAGCTCACCAGTGGCGGGATTTTGCATGGACATGACTGCCATTATGATTCACCTCGATTCAGAAGATAAAGATTCAGAAGAGAAGAATGTATGCATCAAATGGGCAAAGGCCTGTTCAAAACGGGCAATCGCTTCTTCCGGCTTCTGTAACTCATCGAGCAAAAATTGAATAAGGAATCCGTCGATTGCAGAGTAAATGAGTGAGATGGCATAATCTTCGTCGATGGTCAATGAAGATTGTTCTTCGCGCTGCAATCGTACGAGCATTCGAGAGATGAGCTGATGCAGACGGGACCGAATCCCTTTTACCTGTTCACCAAACGCAGGAACGTACATGGCCTGTACCTGCAAGTCATACCAGAGCCGATGCAGCTTCCGATCCTCTTGTAGACTCCGGCACAAGACACGGGCTAGAGCTGCTGACCATTCGCCAGATGGAGCTGCGAGCACTTCGCGTTCCAACTCCTCCATAAAACGTCCTTTGTAGCTAGAGATTACAGCGAGCAAAAGCTCTTCTTTGCTTGCAAAGTAATAATGCAGAATGCCAAGTGAGACGCCAGATTCCTTGGCAATGTCACGCAAGGAAACATGTGCATACCCTTTTTCAGCCAGACAAGCAGTTGCTTGCTCAATCAAAAATGCCCGTTTTGCTTCGGCTTTTTTCTGGGTAGTCACTTTTTCACCTCTTTTTTGGACGACTGTCCAGTTTTTCTGCTTTTATTGTATTTTTACGAAAGATGTCTGTCAATGAAAAGAGCTGCCCATAAAAAAGAAGCGGCTTCATTGCCGCTTCTTTTGCCGCTCCCAGCGTCGTAAATATGGATACGGATCAAATGACCAATCTGCTCCACCTGTTTCCCGATACATACCGTAGTGCAGATGGGGAGGGAATTTGCCTGAGGTGCCGGGCTTCCCATATCCAGAGCTGCCGATATATCCAAGGACTTCACCCGGCTCCACGATGTCACCCGGCTTCAACCCCTTTTTAAACGAGGACAGATGGGCAAAGTAATGGTACACATTGCCCATGTCACGCATGCCGATTCGCCATCCGCCATACCTGTTCCAGCCGATTACTTCGATGACTCCGTACGCTGTGCTGAGTACAGGGGTGCCGTGACTCGCAAAAATATCGGTCCCCTCGTGGATACGACGCCCACCCCAACCGCGTGGAGCCCCCCATGTACTGCGGTAGCTGTAATCGTACCTCGCGGGGATAGGAAAATGCCGCTCATCTAGGTCCAGGTGTTGATACTTTGCATACACCTGCGCGAACTGCCTGATCGTCTTCACGGAACGATCCCGCTGGTAGTACGACCAGAGACCAATTTGCCAATCCTCGTGGGAGAATCCGTATTGGGATAGGTAGTGAATGAAGGTCGTGAGTGCATCAAGATCGTTGTGACGATCTGCGACACCATCGCCATCTCCATCCATCCCCATGCCTTCAAAAAATTGAATGGATACCGGATTCGTATCCTCTGCATCAGGATTGAATGCACCTGCCCAACGTTCGCTTGGAATGTCCACAGCCGTTAGTCGCGAAACGTTTTCTTGCTCCTGCTTTTTCCGGCGTATTTTCATGGTTCGCTCGTATTGATCAATGGCTGCTAAATAATTCCACGGAATACCATACATTGATTCCAAGCGCAAAAAAACTTGCAAGCGCTCTTGAAGAACCGGGTCTTGCTTATTGGCGGACGGAGCAATTCCGGCGACGGATTCTAGTGGTGAAATAGCTGCAACCACGCACAAGCTGATCTGAATGATTAGGCGGAAAACTCGCATGCCGTCTCCCTCCAGCCTCGTAGTCTTTTGTTGTAGTTTCTACCAGTTGGAGTGGATTATCCAAGATACTTTTGGAAAGCTTTTTGGCAATTATTGAGGAAAGTTTTGTAAATTTGCAGGAAAGGAGGCAGGAGCACACCGTACAGCCAAAGAATTGAAATCAGGAGGAGTGTATTCCTTAAAAAATCGACCTGAGGAGGCTGTGTGATGAGCAAAAAAGTGTTGATTGTAACAGGTGACGCTGTAGAGGCACTGGAGGTTTTCTATCCGTATTACCGGTGCTTGGAAGAAGGGTATGAAACGGTTATTGCAGCACCAAGCGTGAAAACCCTGCACACCGTTTGCCATGATTTCGAAGCACACAGTGAGACATACACAGAAAAGCCAGCTTATCAGCTTCCCGCCCATGTTGCATTCTCAGACATTAACCCTGAGGCGTTTGACGCCTTGATTATTCCGGGTGGACGAGCACCTGAGCATATCAGGCTCAATGAACACCTGAAGCCGATTGTGGCGCACTTTTTCGAGACGAACAAGCCAGTCGCAGCCATCTGCCATGGCTCTCAAGTATTGACCATTGTTCGCGAGCACTTAGCTGGACGTGAAATCACAGCTTATCAGGCATGCAGACCCGATGTAGAAGCGTGCGGAGCGATCTACCAAACAGAAACACTCCATGTCGATGGCAATCTTGTTTCCGGACATGCATGGCCAGACTTGCCAGGCTTCATGCGTGAATTCCTCCATTTGCTCAAGTGAAAACCAATACTCCAAACTTCCGTCATTGCTGGCGGAAGTTTTTTCGTTCTGACAGATGCTTTTCATCCAGCCTTTTCCTCTGTATCATAAAGGGAAAGTATGTTCGTCTGTTTCATGTGAGGAGTGAAATTGGTCGTGCTGTCATTTATTCATACAGCGGATGTCCATCTGGATGCGCCGCTTCAAATGTTGGGGGAGCGTTACGAGCTGCGTCAGGATGATTTTCGTCAAACGATGAAAAGAATCCGTGACCTTGTTCAGCAAAAGGGAGCAGACTTCTGGCTCATTGCCGGAGATTTGCTGGAGTACCACGGGGGAAGACGATCAACTGCGATGTTTTTACGTGATCTGTTTGCCAGTATCGCACCAATCCCTGTTGTGATCGCACCTGGCAATCACGATCCGTGGCGAGCAGATTCGTTTTATCAAACATTGGAATGGCCAGGAAACGTCTACTGGTTTACACCGGAGTGGGGTGTGTATGAATTTCCCGAAAAGTCGTGCGTGATCTACGGCTGGGGCTTCGGGCAGCCACATGTGTATGAATCGCCACTCGATACGTTTCCAGGCAAATTGGAAGGGTATGCCCATCATCTGATGGTTCTGCATGCCAGTGTGCTTTCCAATTCAGGTGACGAAGAGCATCATCCGTATGCGCCTGTAACCTTGCAGCAGCTCGTACAGACGGGCATGGACTATGTTGCGATGGGACATATCCACAAGCCAGAGCAATTCATGCATCCTGTCAAAAAACAACCGTTCGCAGCTTACCCAGGCTCTCCAGAAGGATTGACGAGTAAGGAAGCGGGAGAGCGAAACGTTTTGTATGGAGAGCTGGGTCATGACGGCAGATTGCAGCTCACGGCGATTCCTGTCCAGTCACGCAAAATTCGAAAGCTGGAAATCGAAGGGAAAGGAGTCGAAACCACTGAGCAGCTCATTGACAGGATGGAGCAGCAACTCGCTGAGGAAAAGGATTCCGATCTGATGTACATCACGCTGACAGGAGAACGTGCTGCGCATTTTCAGCCTCCATTGTCCGTTCTTCAACAACGATTTTCCCGTTTTTTTGTGCTGCAGTTGACAGACCGGACCTGGCCTGATGTGGATGAGGACAAGCTGATCGCAGAGGGTGGCGTTTGGGGGAGATGGCTTTCCAAGCTGGCAGAGGCAGAGTCCCGTGCGCAAAATGAGGACGAGCGAGAAATCGTCAGGCTAGCCAAGCAAGAGGCTTTGGCGCGGATTGGGGGGACCATTCGATGAAAATAGAGGAGCTAGTGCTGAGGGGCTTCGGAAAATGGCAGGATGCTACTTTTCGTTTTGCTCCAGGCATCAATCTGTTTTATGCCCCCAATGAGTCAGGAAAATCAACGATCCTACAAGGTATTTTCGCTGCCTTGTATGGAATGAAGCGCGATTACGTCAAATCAGCCCGCTATTTGCCTGAATATGAAAAATACCGTCCGTGGCAGAGTGGCTCGTATGAAACGATCATTTCGTACAAATTAGCGGGGAAAACCTATCGCCTGCATCGCCAGTTAACGAAGGAACGGGAGGAGGCGCGCCTCTTTTTGGACCCCGAATGGACGGAAATGACTGATCTATATCTGGAAGACAGACGCAAGGAACGGAATTTTATCGAAAAGCATACGGGCCTTACACGAAGTCTATTTACGGATTTGACTTGGATCAGGAGGGAACCGCTTCAGGCGGCTGAACATTTGATTCCGACTTTTACGACTGCGGAAGAAGCCAATCCGGCTGTCCAACAAATTTTGGCGGAGCTGGATCGGGAGGTTGCCCTCATCGGCAAAAAAGAACGGGCCGAAAATACCCTTTTGGGAAAAGCCGCTACGAAGGTGGCCCAAAAAGAGCAGGAGAAGGAAAGTGCAAAAGCAGCGTGGCGAACGATCAGCCAACTGACGCTGCAAATAGCGGAAGCCACAGAAGAATGTCAGCAATTAGAGCAGCGGCGGAGCCGATTGCAGCAGCGTCTGGAGCGCTCAACCGGACAAGCAAAAGCGTTGCAGGAACGCTGGCAACGAAGCCATGCTCCTGTCAGTCAACAAGACTGGGCGTGGTGGGAGCAAACAGCTCGCTCTGAGGCTGAGTTAGCTATTCACGAAGAGGCAAGACGCGGTTTCACTCATGTAAACATGCCGACGGATGCTGTACAACAGGGTGATGAACGTCTCATTCCCTTACAACATGATTATGAAAAAGGCACACAATGGCTCAAGCAGCGAGAAGCATTGCATGTTCGTTTGGCGACCCTGGCTGTATCCGCCCTTTCTACAAGTCCGCGAAGTACTGCCTCACGCAGCTCCCGACAAGGCAATCAGGCGAAAAGGAAGCGGGGAGCTGTACTCATGTGGGGCGGCGCAGGGATACTGTCTGTTCTCGGGGGAATCGGCTTTGTGAGTGGACATCCCGTTCTGGGAGGAATTTCTGTGACTGCTGCTTTGTTGCTGTTCGGCTTTGGGGTTTTCTTGCTCCGAGTAAAAGGGAGTACGGTCGGAGCTAAACAGGCAGCGGATCATGATACGGTACAGGAAAGTCAAAGGGTACAAGAAGAGATCGCTTCACTCGATGCTGAACTCGCCACACTCGTTCAGCGATGGGGTGCGAGTAATTGGGATACATTTTTGGAAAGACGGGAAGAGCTACTGAAAAGCACACGCAAGCAACAATCTGAGCAGCTTCTATCGGAGATGGCCAAAACGAAGCAGGAGGCCGATTTGTCTGCAAGCTGGGGTGAGGCACTTCGGACCTTGCTGGATCAGGAAAAAAACGCGCTTGAGACGGAGCAAGGCAAATTGCGCATCGAGATGGTGGAGATTGAGGAAAGACTACAGGAACTGCGTGAACAAATAGCCAGAGGAAATGGGGAGATGGCGGTTCATGAAAGCCTGTCATTAGCTCGCGCGACTGATGAGCTTGAGGAAGCCCAGGCAGCACTTCGTCAGCTACAAAATAAGCGAGATGCCCTTCAATTGGCTCGGGAAATGCTGCAAGAGTCAGTAGGGGAATGGCGGCGGGATAGTACACCTGCTGTGAACCAGCAGGCTTCGGAGATCATCGAGCATATTACAGGGGGAGCGTATCGGGATGTCAGACTCGATCCCCGTGACGGATTTGCCGTCCGTTTGCTGGAACCGACCAAGCAAATGGTGCTCGAACAGGATCAATGTTCTACAGGGACTATTGATCAGCTATACCTTGCCCAACGTTTGGCCTTGGTGCATCATGCCAAGCAGTCGGAGCCATTGCCGCTCTTTTTCGATGATCATTTTGTCCATTATGATGACGAGCGCCTGCGTCGAACGCTTGACTATATAGCGATGCTGGCACAAGAACAGCAAGTGTTTCTCTTCACCTGTCATGAGCGAGAGCTGCGCATGCTTGCGCCATTGCTGCGTCAAGGGAACCGTCATGCCGTGCATCGGATCGGGTAATTGTTTCCGGGGGAGGAAAGAGGTTGCCCCTCCGAAATCCAACCTCTATAATGGAGATTGTTATTGTCTTGTACCATGATGTCACATGAGGAGTGAGCCCTATGACGCAACGCAAGCCGGAGTGGCTCAAGATCAACCTTGTTTCAGGATCAGAACTAGCCAGCTTTAAAGAGCTTAAGCAAACCATGCGCACGAAGACGCTACATACCGTTTGTGAAGAAGCAAAATGCCCCAACATTCATGAATGCTGGGCAAGCGGTACAGCAACTTTCATGATTTTGGGTGATATATGTACCCGTGCCTGTCGGTTTTGTGCAGTAAAAACTGGACTACCAACGGAGCTGGATACAGCTGAACCAGAACGTGTAGCAGAAGCAGCCGAACAAATGCGTTTGAAGCATGTCGTTGTTACTTCCGTTGCTCGTGATGATTTGGCAGATGGAGGCGCACAGATTTTTGCCGATACGATTCGTGCGATTCGTCGTCGACTGCCATTTGCCTCCGTAGAAGTATTGATTCCTGATTTTATGGGGAACTGGGATGCGTTAAAAGTGGTCATGGACGCAAAGCCTGACGTACTAAACCACAACATTGAGGCGGTTCGCAGGATGTCAGATCGCGTACGGGCAAGAGCCAAATACGATCGGACGCTGGAACTGTTGAAAAAGGCGAAGGAATTCCAGCCGAGCATTCCGACCAAGTCCAGCCTGATGATTGGTGTAGGGGAGACAATGGAGGAAATCATCGAAACGATGGATGACCTGCGTTCTGTCGACGTCAACATCATGACGATTGGCCAGTACTTGCAACCGACCAAGAAGCATTTGAAGGTAGAAAAGTTTTACCATCCAGATGAATTCGCTCACTTGAAGGATGAAGGCATGAAACGTGGCTTTAGTCACGTGGAGTCAGGTCCATTAGTACGCAGCTCGTATCACGCTCACGAGCAGGCGAGTGCCGCAAAGGAAACGATTGCGAAAGAATCTATGCCAAAAGCGCAATAATAAGTAACCCCCTCAACCGCCCATACGAGCGGAAAAGAGGGGGTTTTTCACTACATGGGGGAGAGGGCTTTAGCGACTGGTTGTAGCTTTGTGAGTTGACACGTTATGGGATGTTCCACCCATACGCTTGATAAGCGTATCAATGCTTTTCGCATCTTCTGTACGCGCTGTACTCACGTTGCTGGAGCGGCTTGCTACACGAGCGATTTCTTGGATGTCATTCGGATTATCGGTAACATACACTTTGTAATAGCGTGGTGAAACCGATTCGGCGTTCATTTTTGCCTGTTTTTTCGCTGTGTGCGCATCTGCTCCTTGTGTGTGCACACCTACAAAAACTTCTTTATCCGTTACCAAGACCGTAGAACGCTGAACGCCAGGGCAACTTGCAGTGACATTCCCTACAGCTTTTGCCAATGCATCACGGTCTACGTAGACATTTGTTACACTGGCGGTTTTCATATGCTGACGGTCAGTCTGCGCATAGCCCATGTGTGGCATTCCGGTTTGCATGACTCCTGCTCCACCGCGGTTCCAAGCATGCTGTTGATAAATGGAATGGTGTCTTCCGGTCGGAGTATTGTAAACACCTGCTGTACCCATACCTGCTTTATGATCCGTAAAGGCATTGTACGGTCTCATACCGCTTGTGTAGGCGTTGTAGTTGTTTACATTTGCATGTGGATAGGCACCATTTGGATATACACCATAGTTAATCCCAGCATTGTTGGTCAGACCCATGCCATTACGGACGTGAAGTCCATCACGTGTTCCGTCATAGTTGCGGGTATGAAGCCCGTCGAAATTAGTGGTGCTTGTACCAGTGTAATTACGAGTGTGATGATACCCGTCGATGTTCGTCGAGCGCATGCCATCGTAGTTACGGACGTGCATTCCATCAAAATTTCGAACGTGCGGAGCAGACTGGTACGACATCGTCTTGTTCGGATGCGTGTAATTAGGCGCAGCATTATTTGCACAACCAGAAGCCAAGAGCACAATACCTGCAATTGCAGGATACAACCATGTCTTTTTCAATGGTAACACCCCCTACACGATAGAATGTCCAAAGGGACAGGTCAGTTATCGTGGGAAATTTAGCTCATGTTGCGTGAAATATGATAAGATGGACGTAGTATACATGCGTAAGGAGGAAGCGAGTTTGATTCGCACGCAAGCCGGTACTTATGAAGTCATGGAAGTAAATCGAGACGGCTGGAACCTTGAAGCGTTCAAGGAGCGCTATAGCGATATCCTCGACAAGTACGATTATATTGTAGGGGACTGGGGCTATGGTCAGCTTCGTCTTCGTGGGTTTTATACTGACGCTAATCGCAAAGTACCGTTCGAGCAGCGGATCGCCGCTTTGGATGAGTACCTGCATGAGTTCTGCAATTTTGGTTGTCCGTACTTCGTTTTGCGCAAGGTAAAAGCAAACGTTGGCAACGGTGACGACCAAAGCGGGCAAGACGAAGCTGCCTTTGATGTCATCATTGATATTCGTCAGGACATTCCCCGTGAAGAGGGTGGCTCTTCGCCCTATGTAGAACGAAAAGAGCGCAGACGCTATCACCCGCGTCAAAATAAACAGGATCGCCAGAACAATGCTGGCGCTGATCGTAACGGGGCGGGGAGAAACGAGCGCGGGGAGAAGCCAAAGTTTCAAAAGGATCGACCCGATAAAAACGGCAAGGATGCAAACTCACGAGAGCGACGTCCCAATCAATTGAAACCCAATCGCGAACGCGATAAAGTCCCAACAGGACCAAATACACCAAAGCGTGATTCCTAAAAATGAATCAAAATAACCGAAGCATAAAAAAGAGCCCTGTATCTCAGGGCTCTTTTCGTTTCTCGATCTAAAAACCACCGGGTCCGCCGAAACCACCGGGTCCGCCGAAACCACCGGGTCCACCGAAACCACCGGGTCCTCCAAAACCACCGGGTCCACCAAAACCACCAGGTCCACCAAAGCCGCCGGGTCCACCCCAACCAGGCCAGCCCCATGTGGGCCAATAGCCAGGCCAGCATGTATTGCATCCCCACCAAGGATATGGTTGTGGGACGACAACGACTTCAGGACCTCGTCTTCTACGGAAAAAGACTGGATGTGCCTGATCTTCTGGAATGTATCGAAAATCCTGGTCTGCTGGGTAATAGGGAGGTTGGTCATATTGTGCAGGAACAAATTGGTTTTGGTCGTATTCGTTTGGATCGTATTGAGTTTGATCATATTGAGTTTGATCGTATTGGTTTTGGTCGTATGAGCTTTGGTCGTATGGATAAGATTGCATGATGCGAATCGCACTCCTCTCGTTATCTGTCTGTGCATCTGTGCAGTAGCAGTATACGAGGCATACGCCTGTAAGGAGCATTGTCCAGCAGGAAATGGGCGGGGGGCTACAAATAAAAAAAGGAAGAGCCCGCAATCGCTCTTCCTTTGGTAATTAAATGGCTGCTTCCAAAAATGCTTTCAATTCTTCTGCTTCACGCTCATTCAAGTTGAACGCGAATTCCAGATAGCCTTCTTCTTCCAGATCATCATGTCCAATAATAGCGGAGCGTCCATTTTGAATATTAATGACAATCGCCTTCCCATAAAAACGGTTGGTCGTTGTAATCGCGAGGTCAAAACGCGTAGCTTCACCTGTGAAGCTGACAAAGCGCGTTCGAGTATCCTCAGCTTCGTCGTACAAGTAGAACAAATCATTTGCCATATAAGTATCCCTCTACTTCCATAAAAGATTTGGTTTGTGTTCGGTATTGTGTACAGCGCGGACAAAGCGAATGGTTTTGGTTTTGGCACGCATGACGATCGAATGAGTTTCCACCATATCATCACCGAGATAGCGCACGCCTTGCAACAGCTCTCCATCAGAGACACCCGTTGCTGCAAAAATGGCGTCGTCCCCTTTGACCAGATCGTTCAGCGTCAAGAGCTGCTCCGGATTGACGAGCCCCATTTTGATGCAGCGCTCGCGCTCGCTGTCGTTTTGCGGCTTGAGCTGGGCTTGCATGTCGCCACCCAGGCACTTGATCGCCGCAGCACTGATCACGCCCTCTGGCGCACCACCGATACCCAGGAACAGGTCAATCCCTGTATGCGGCAGACAAGCAGCAATCGCAGCACCCACATCGCCATCTCCAAAAAGCTTCACTCGCGCACCCTTTTCACGAATGGCGTCAATAATCGCCTGGTGGCGGTCGCGTTCCTGAATAATGACGGTCACATCTTGCACGCGCTTGTTGTTTGCTTTTGCTACAACCTCTATCATTTTATCCACGGGATCGTAAAGGTTGATTAGTCCGGCAGCTCGTTTGCCGACGGCCATTTTCATCATGTACATGTCTGGTGCATGCAACAGTGTACCACGGTCGCCAATGGCGATAACAGACATGGCATTGTTGTGACCCTTGGCGACAATCGTCGTTCCTTCAAGCGGATCAACCGCCACATCTACCTCAGGACCGCCTGCTTCCGGGTTACCGAGCTTTTCACCGATATAGAGCATGGGGGCCTCATCCAGTTCACCTTCGCCAATGACGACGGTACCCCTCATGTTGATCGTGTCAAACATGGCGCGCATGGCGCTGGTCGCTGCTCCATCTGCTTCATTCTTTTTCCCGCGTCCCATCCAGTGAGAAGAGGCGAGTGCAGCCATTTCCGTTACCCGCACAATTTCCAGAGCCAATTCGCGTTCCACAGTGTGTTCCTCCCCTTATGCTTGCCGGCAAAAATTCACCCCATCATTGTAACATAAAGTGAACGATCAAAAAGTCGTCTTTTCAGCACCAAAAGACGAACGTGATTCGTGACAGGTCGTACAAATTTGGTATACTGAGGGATGAAAAGAGGTGAAACCGGTGAGCAATTCCTATTTGCAGGAAGGGGAATTGGTGCTTCTCGTCCTGGTGCTAACATTTGTGTTTACCGTTTACTACTCAAAACGCAAATCAAAAAAGCGAAAGTAAGGAGAAATATATGTACGACGTGAATACAAAGCGAATCGACCAAGTATTGGAACATATGTCTCGTATGCTTGATCTGTTGGACAAGCTCAGCGAACGAGGAGCCAAAGCCGTTTTGGCAGATGAAGTTGCTGTTGCAGCGATGGAGCGAGCCCTGCACTTGTCTATCGAAGGAATAGTGGATGTCGGAAACGCGCTGATCGACGGATTCATTATGCGAGATCCAGGCAGCTACAGCGACATCGTGGAAATTTTGCGGGATGAGCAAGTCATCACGGATGAACAGGCTTTGATCCTGACACGTGTAACTGATTTCCGCAAGCACCTGGTCAATGATTATACAAGTGTGCCGGTCAATGAGATGTACAGCCTGGTAGAAGAGGCTGCCGGTACCATTCGTCAGTTTGAGCCACAGGTGAGAGCGTTCCTGAAAAAAGAACTGTTTTAAAAAGTGCTTTCAATCCATCACCAACGTAGCGGATATTTTATACAAAAGACTTTCGTTTGTTTACTAAAACGTCTTCATCCACTACAATAGGGAGAAAGGACGGTGATACGTATGACAAACGAAGGAACGTCCACTCGTGATCAAATCCTGCACATGCTCAAGGTCAAAGGTTCACTCCCTGTCAGCGACATGGCCGTCGAGCTAGGGATTACGGAAATGGCGGTTCGACGTCATTTGAACACCCTGGAGAGAGATAATTTGATCAAGTCTACGCTTGTTCGCCAAGCGATGGGGCGCCCAACGAATGTTTATTCATTGTCGCAGGAAGCAGACGAACTGTTCCCGCGCAATTATTCTCATTTGACATTAGATTTTTTACAGGACATAAAGGAAATCGACGGTTTGTCCAAAATAGAGATGCTATTTAGACGCCGCGAGAATCGCTTGGAGGAGACTTATCGCTCCCACATGCAAGGTGACTTGGAAAATCGTGTAGCCAAGCTGGCCGAGCTGCAAAACGATAAAGGCTACATGGTGGAATGGGAAAAGGACGAAAATGGAGACGGTTATCGGATTCAGGAGTTCAATTGCCCAATCTCGCAAGTAGCCCGTGAATTCAACCAAGCGTGTAGCTGTGAGCTTTCCTTGTTCCGCCGGGTTTTGAATGCCAATGTCGAGCAAACCACGTGCATGGCAAAAGGCGGAGACAAATGCGTGTTTCACATCAAAGAAGCGAAATAAGCTAGCCATAACGAAAGTCCACTCGAGTTGGGTGGATTTTTTTCTTTTGTTTACAAGATTTCCACGGCACAGGATTCGGTTAGGGTCCTGTGTCTTTTTTTCTATACTCAGGCAGGCATTAAGTACCTTTTTGCTCCATTCTAGCAATCTTAATGTTGGTTTAATGTTTTCTTTATGTTGGACATCTACTATTTATAGTGTAAAGAAACAACAAAACACACAGAAAAACAATGAGAAGGCGGGGTGGTATCAGGTTAACATTGGTAATTCGTATGGGCGTCGTGACGAAAAACAGATGAGGAGAGATCCGTAATGAAAAAAATGGTATCAAGTATCGCTGCTTCTGCCATCTTGTTGGGTGGAATTCTGCCAGTCGTTGATTCCGCTCATGCAAAAGACAACTTTTCTGAAAAAAAGATGACGATGACCTTTGACGTGATCAGTGACATCCAGGGAGACCTCCGAGATTTTGATCACGTTTTGCAAGACATCCATGAGGAAAATCCAAAGTCCGAAGCGCTGATCATTAACGGTGATATTACTCCTCGCGGTTACGATTTTGAATATCAAGCCGTGCAAGATGTGCTCGATAAAAATCCTCATCCTGAAAACGTGTGGTACAGCATCGGTAATCATGAGTTTTATGTGCCGAAGTGGAAAAATCCCCAAACGCTTGCACAAAGTAGCTGGCCAAACGGCACAACGGAAGAAGAGTTGTTCGATAACTTTTACCAATTTAGCGGAGAAGACAAAGTCTATCACCAAAAAGAAATCAATGGATATCCCTTTCTCTTCCTCGGTACAGAAAAATACATGAAATACCACGATCCAAAATTGTGGGATGAAGTATACATGAGCGACGAGCAACTGGATTGGCTGAAGGATAATCTGAAGCGTTATAGCAAGAAGGACAAGAATAAGCCCATTTTTGTATTCTCCCATCATGTGCTCCCGGACAGTATCTCGGGCTCCAGACAAAATCCATACAAGAACGATTACCTGAATGTGGACAAGCTCCTTGACATCTTGAAAGACTATCCGCAAGTTGTTTTCTTCTCAAGCCACACCCATTGGGACCTGAACCTGCCGGACTGGGCAGGCAAAAAGAAAGTCAAAGGCGGAGACAAACGCGGCTTTACCGTCGTAAACACGGCTGGCATTGAAACGGGATGGATGTCAGCCGGTCCAGACGGGGGCGAAAAGGTCACGCCGGATGGAGGGGCTTTCAAGCAAGGGCTACGCTTGCAAGTGTACGGTAATGATGTCGTCATCCAAGCATATGACTACCAACACGACAAAGTAATTAAGAAGCTCGGCATCCGTAATGGAAAAATCGAGCAGTTGCCGCCGGATGTACAGGCGGATGATGATAATAATGTGCTTGTCAACGCGACGCAATATATGGAGTACGCAGTTGGCAAGCAAAAAAACTGGCGGGATTTTGATCCCGAAAATCCACCGACATTTCCAGGAAACCAGGTCGTGTATGTCCGTCATAAAGGGGAAATGAACCTGGAAGACGGCACGCCAATCATGGTCAAATTCAAAAAATAACGGGACTGACGTGGATTGTTCGGCTGGTTAGAATTGTGGCGATGAGAGAAAGAGACGATTTAGACAAAAAGCAGGAAGCGGTGGAAGACCGTTTCCTGTTTTTTTGCGATAGGAAGGACGAAGGTTTACACTAAGAGGGGAGAGCTTGTACAACCGGCTTACGACAACAGATGGGAGATGGACCAAAGTGAAGCAATATAAAGGCTACTTGCTTGATCTGGATGGGACGATTTATCGGGGAAAAGAAGCGATTCCGGGAGCCGCAGCATTCATCACCCACTTAAAAACACATCAGATTCCGTATTTGTTCCTGACCAACAATTCTTCAGCCTCTGCACAGCACGTCGCAGAACGGTTGGTAGCAATGGGTATAGAAGCACAGGCTCGGGACGTGTATACCACAAGCATGGCGACCGCTACCTATTTACGAGAGCAGGCACCAGCGGGTACACGCGTCTACGTGATTGGAGAGGCAGGCTTGCATGATCAGCTGACGGATGCAGGCTATGTGATTACAGAAGAAGATCCGGCTTATGTCATTGTCGGGATTGACCGGGCTTTTACATATGAAAAGCTGGCGATCGCCGCGCGCGCGATCCGTGCAGGAGCCACTTTTATCGCTACAAATGCAGATGCAGCCCTGCCAACGGATGCCGGTCTGTTCCCCGGCAATGGTTCACTGGTGGCAGCCGTCTCAGTTGCGTCGTCGACCAAACCAATCGTGATGGGCAAACCAGAGTCTATCATCGTCCGTTACGCGCTGGATCAGCTTGGTACTGCTGCGGCAGACACGCTGATTGTCGGGGACAATTTATATACGGACATTGAGGCAGGTGCCAACAGCTGCTTGGACAGCCTACTTGTTTTGACAGGCTATTCCACGCGCGAAGAAGCAGACAAGCATCACGCTGCGCCTACCCATATTGCGGCAGATTTGCCTGAATGGCAGCAACGAATCTCATTATGATTCTGCGCATTCCTCCTGCTGCTTCTGGCGGTGGGCAATACGACTGGAGGCGGCGGCTGCGACCGCACCGACGAGGTCGTCCAAAAAAGTATGGACACCATTACGCTTGTCGTTGAGATCGGCGAGCTTGCCGTGCTTTAGCTTGTCTACATAACCAAAGTTGGTGAATCCGATGCTCCCGTATAGGTTGACGATGGCGAGGGCGAGTACCTCGTCTATACCATATAGAGGCTCATCTGCTTCAATAATCGCCTGAAGCGGAGGCAGTAGCTGCTTTTGTTCGGCGAAGATGTCGAGTTGAATCCCGGTCAGTAACGCGTTTTGGACCTCGCGTTTTTTCAAGACAGCAGCAACACTGTCCAGACAAATGTCCAAGGTGATGTCCGGGATGTATTTTGACTGTAGGAACATGACAATTTCAGCAATGTCGTTCATACTGACTCCTCGTTTTTCCAACAGCTCAATCACGAAGTCCAGACAACTCTCGCTATTTAGTGGATGCTCACCCATGCTTGTCGTTCCTCCTTTTTAACGTGCGTGTTCAGAAAGCCGACTTTTCAGCCACCGGAAAGTCGGCATGAATGTATCTAGTATCTGCATACAGATAGGCACCTATCCCGATCTAATGACATACAATGCCAGAAGAGCAGTATGCAAGGAGGGTGAACGACTGTATGGAAGAAAAAGAGCTTCTTCAGGAGAAGTACGGATTTGAACTCCAGGGATATCGCACGACGGGGGCAAGCAAGGTACTGGAAACGGATCGAGGCCTTTACTACTTGTTCGAGGCGCCAGCCGGATATAAATACAAAAGCAAGTTTATTGAGAAAGTAAAACAGCATTTGAGTCAACAGCAGAACATTCGCTTGTTAAAGCTGGTGAACACAACAAGCGGGCAGGCTCACATCGTTGATGATGAGCAGCTTTACTATTTATACAGAGGCGTGCGGGAAGCGGTACCCGACAATCCATATTATGCCAGTGGCCAATCACTCGCACAGTTCCACCTGGCCACGAGTGAGTTTTCATCTGACAAGATGTTTATCCCCTTTAGCTCTCTTGGCAACTGGCCGAGCACGTGGCGCAAAAAGCTACGGAATTTTAATGAGTATCGGGATGAGATGGATGAGGAAAATGTAGAGCTCGCGCCAATGGATGAATATTTGTTGACTTGCTTCACGTACATTACTCAGCTCGGTGAATTGTCCGTTCAATATTTGTTGGATGCTGGATACGACAAAGTCGTGAAGGAAACAGCTAGTCTCGGGAAAGTAGCCTACCAAAATTTTGATCAAGGGTATATGCTATGGAAAGAGAAGGATGTACGTCTAATGGCAGGTGAATGGAACTGGGTTCTTGATATGCGCACTCGTGACGTGGGGCAGTGGATCAAAGCCGAGACAAAGCGAAACGGCTGGAATGAAGAGGCTGTGACCAGCTTTCTCGACGGCTACAACAGCGTGTCTGCTCTACAGCCAGATGAATATGCCGTGATTTTTGCGCTCATGCTCTACCCAGGCAGGTTTTTGAAGCTCGTGGAGACCTATATGGAGTTGCCGGTAGAAGAGCGTCAGGAAGTCAACATTCAAGCATGGCAAACGCAGTTGGAAGACGAGCTAACCAAAATGGAAGAAGGACTTCGAAAGTATCCGCTATTCATTGCACGGCATTATGACGTATCCATTCCACAAATTGATTGGTTGTGGAGGAAAAAAGATGAGCAAGCAACAAGTTTTCGTTACGAGGAAACTCAACCCTGAAGTGATCGCGATGCTTGAAAAAGTAGCCCAGGTCGAGCAATGGACAAAAAATACGCCGATCCCGCGTGAATTGTTGCTGGAAAAGATTGAACATGTAGATGCCGTCTTGACCATGCTGACAGAACGAGTGGACGAGGAATTTTTGGCGTGTACAAAACGACTCCGCATCGTGGCGAACATGGCGGTCGGTTACGACAATATTGATTTGGAAGCGTGCAGACGACACGAGGTCATCGTAACCAACACGCCCGATGTGCTGACAGAGTCTACAGCCGATTTGGCTTTCGCTTTATTGATGGCAACAGGCCGCAGATTGACGGAAGCCAATCGGTTTTTATTGCAGGGGGAATGGACATCGTGGAGTCCGACCCTCATGGCTGGGCAAAATGTATATGGCTCGACTCTCGGGATTATTGGGATGGGGCGAATTGGGGAAGCGGTTGCGAGACGCGCCAAAGGATTTGGCATGCGGATTTTGTATCACAACCGGAATCGCAAACCGCAGGCTGAGCAAGAGACAGGAGCACGGTATGCTGATTTGGCGGAGCTTCTGCAAGAGTCCGATTACGTCGTTCTGCTTACACCACTGACAGAGGACACACGCATGTTGTTGGGGGAAAAACAATTTTCGCTCATGAAAGAAACGGCTGTGTTTATCAATGTTTCTCGTGGTGGGACAGTCGATGAGTCCGCACTGTACCAAGCGTTGGTAGATAAAAAAATTTGGGCGGCAGGTCTGGACGTTTTTGCGGTCGAGCCTGTCCCGATGGATAACCCGCTCTTGCGACTGCCGAATGTAGTCGCATTGCCACATATCGGTAGTGCAACTGTGCAAACGAGGGCTGAGATGGCGAGGCTGGCTGCTGCTAATATCGTAGCGGTGCTAAGTGGAAGGGGACCACTAACTGCCGTATGAACACGTTCTTTGTTTTGATTTCAGGACTCTTCACGCTTCTCTTGATTGCAGCAGTAGCTGTTTCGTTTCACGTAACCTGGCGCTTGACGCATCCTGTACGAAAACCGATTCACATGGAACCCCGAGATTATGGAATCGAACAGGTGGAGCCCGTTGTTTTTTCGAGCAGGGAAACAAAGATTTCGTTGGCTGGATGGTACTTGTCCGCAGAAAAAAATGGGCGGGTTTCGAATGGAAAGACGCTGGTCTTTGCTCACGGGTACAGTCAAAACCGATTAGAGCCACACTTGCCAGCATTGTCTCTGGCGGCAAAACTGGTTCAGGCTGGCTTTGATGTATTGATGTTCGACTTTCGCAATGCAGGGGAGTCCAGCAAAGCACTGACGACGATTGGTCTTCGAGAACAGCAAGACCTGCTTGGGGCCATCGATTTTGCAGCAGCGAAGAAGCCGGAGCACATACTCGGTCTCGTCGGGTTTTCTATGGGGGCCGCAACCTCCTTGATGGTGGGCGGAGTAGATGAACGCATCACTGCGATTGTGGCAGATTCACCGTTCTATTCCTTGCGTGAATACTTGGCTGAGAACTTGCCGCAGTGGACGGGCCTGCCCCGCTTTCCATTCAACTGGCTCATCCTTACCTTGTGTCCTGTTTTGCTAGGTGCCAACCCGCGAGATGTCAATCCGTATCAGGCAGTCCAGCAAGCGAACAAACCGATTCTTTTTATACACGGGACAGGTGATACGACGATCCCACTCGTTAATAGCGAACGACTCTTTGAGCTGACCCAAGACGAAGATTCCGAGATTTGGATCGTACCGCGAGCGGGTCACGTCCGCAGCTATGCGTTAGTTCCTGAGGAATACGGGAAGCGCGTCATTGCTTTTTTGGAAAAAGGAAGGGAGAAGGGGAAATGAAAAAAGCAGCTACGCGTTTGCTGTAGCTGCTTTCATGTCGATGTGACTGGATTAGAATACTTGTTGAACTTCTTTGATGCCTGGGATTTCTTCCACCAGTGCACGCTCGATTCCTGCTTTCAGGGTGATGGTAGAGGAAGGGCAGCTACCGCAAGCACCCATCAGGCGCAGCTTCACGATGCCATCTTCTACATCAACGAGTTGTACGTCTCCGCCGTCACGTTGCAGGTAAGGGCGCAGTTTATCGAGAACTTCTTGTACTTGATCCATGATATCCATGTTACATTCACTCCTTTCCAACCTCTCCTTTATTATAATCATACCATGGAGAGAAATCCATGGCTTACATGCCCTGTTGACACTTTGAAGTTCAGCCGACACACCGAAGTTTAGTAGCATGGACTTTTTGTAATCTTTGCATGTTATAATAAAAAAGAAAGAAGCAAGTACTTCAATATAAGGAGTCAGATCTTCGTGAACGTATTTCGCAATGTGAAGGAACTGATTGGTAATACGCCGATCGTCGAAATTACACAATTTGAGCTCCCTGAGGGTGTCCGCTTGTTCGCCAAGCTGGAGTATTTTAACCCAGGAGGCAGCGTAAAAGACAGACTCGGCATGGAATTGATTCGTGCCGCAGAAGAGAACGGCCAATTGGCCCCAGGTGGTACCATTATCGAACCGACAGCAGGAAATACAGGAATTGGTGTAGCGCTGGCCGCTGTAGGAACTGGTTATAAAGTCATCTTCTGCGTACCAGCGAAGTTTTCC
Source organism: Brevibacillus sp. MS2.2 (assembly GCF_013284345.1). Taxonomy (NCBI): domain Bacteria; kingdom Bacillati; phylum Bacillota; class Bacilli; order Caryophanales; family Paenibacillaceae; genus Brevibacillus; species Brevibacillus sp. MS2.2. The sequence continues at coordinate 172,221 of NZ_JABSUZ010000009.1, read as the reverse complement.
GAGGAAAAGCAAGAGCTGATGCGTGCCCTCGGAGCAGAAGTTGTCAATACACCGACAGAGTTGGGGATTAAGGGTGCAATCGCCAAGGCAAAAGAACTCGCAGAATCGATTCCGGGTGCTTTTGTTCCACAGCAATTTGCTAACCCGGCGAATCCAGACGCACACTACAAGACAACAGGTCCGGAAATTTGGAGTCAAATGGACGGCCAAGTAAACGTATTTGTGGCAGGTGCAGGCTCTGGCGGTACTTTCATGGGTGCTGCTCGCTACTTGAAGGAACAAAACCCAAACGTGAAAACGGTCATTGTCGAGCCAGAAGGTTCCATCTTGAATGGGGGAGAATCCGGCCCGCATAAAACAGAAGGGATCGGCATGGAGTTTTTGCCTCCGTTCATGGATACGAGCTACTTCAACGCCATTCACACGATTCTCGATGTAGAAGCATTCGATCTGGTCAAGCAGTTGGCTGCCAAGGAAGGATTGCTCGTAGGCAGCTCCTCAGGTGCAGCCATGGCAGCGGCACTGCGCGAAGCAAGAGAAGCAGCTCCAGGGACTAATATCGTTACACTGTTTGCCGACGGCAGCGAACGTTATCTAAGCAAGAAAATTTACCAGGGGGGAATTTAAGATGCGTATCAAAACTCGTCTGATCCACGGCGGAATCGATGGAGATCCACATACAGGAGCCGTATCCGTTCCAATTTACCAGGTAAGTACGTATAAACAGGAAGCCATTGGTGTTCACAAGGGCTTCGAATACTCCCGTACCGGGAACCCGACTCGTCACGCATTGGAAACGTACATCGCAGAAATCGAAGGCGGCGCACGCGGCTTTGCATTTGGTTCTGGTATGGCGGCACTCTCTACCATCCTCTCCATGTTCAACAAAGGCGACCATCTCGTAGTAGGTGACGATGTATACGGTGGTACTTACCGTGTCGTTACGCGTGTTTTCTCCCGTATGGGTCTGGAAGCAACTTATGTAGATACGAGTGATCTGGCAGCGGTAGAGGCGGCAATTCGCCCGGAAACCAAAGCAATCATTATGGAAACACCGACAAATCCGCTGCTGAAAGTAAGCGACATCAGCGCGTTAGCAGGCATCGCAAAAGCAAAAGGCGTGCTGCTCGTGGTAGACAACACGTTCATGACACCATACTGGCAAAATCCGCTGGATCTCGGTGCTGACATCGTGTTCCACAGCGCAACCAAATATTTGGGCGGACACAGCGACGTAGTAGCAGGTCTGGTCGTAGCAAAAGATGCGCAAGTGGGCGAAGACCTCCATTTTGTGCAAAATGCTATTGGAGGTGTGCTTGGACCACAAGATTCTTGGCTCTTGCTGCGCGGTATGAAGACGCTGGGAATTCGTATGGAAGAGCATGAACACAATGCTCGTACGCTGGCAAAATGGCTGTCTGAGCGCAGCGACATCAAACGCGTCATTTATCCTGGTCTGTCCAGCCATTCCGGTCATGAGCTGATTCAAAAGCAAGCACGTGGCTTTGGCGGTATGATTTCCTTCGACGTAGGCAGCGCAGAGCGTGCTGACGAAGTGTTGGCAAAGGTAAAATACTACACGCTGGCAGAATCGCTGGGTGCAGTGGAGAGCTTGATTAGCGTACCTGCACGCATGACACATGCTTCTATCCCGGCAGAGCGCCGTGCTGAACTGGGCATTACGGATGGCTTGGTGCGCATCTCTGTTGGTATTGAAGATGTTCAGGACTTGATCGAGGACCTGGACCAAGCATTGTCCTAAGCTAGCTGACCCGGGGGAGGGCGGATATAGTGACTGTCGATATCAAGGTTTTTGGGACAGAGCAATTGTGCGCAAGCTGCGTCAATTTGCCATCTGCAAAGGAAACAGCCGAGTGGCTGGAGGCGGCACTCTCTCGCAAGTATGGGAGTGACAGTATCCGCATCGTTTATAGCGACTTTCAACAGCCGCAGACAGACGATGACAAAAGCTGGGCGAATCGCATTATCGAGGAAGATTTATGGTATCCGCTTGTCGTAATTTCCGGGGAAATTGTCGGTGAGGGAAATCCGAAATTAAAGGATATCTATGAAAAGCTGGAAAGCATGGGCGTGCAGCCGATTGCTTCGACAGCAGATGCCGAATAAAAGGAACGACCAGATGCTTACGTCTGGTCGTTTTTTTGATATTTTAAATTCCAGTTGAAATCACACCGTTCATCTATCAGCACTCCAAAGTGTGCTGGATAACGTCAAGTAACGTGCTGTTTACTTTTTGTATATCATTCGTAAACATTCTGTAACGAAATAGAGCAGGCTTCGTCCTATAGTAGTAAATGTAACCAATAACTTACCATATAGTGGAGGCCATAACGATGAATAAAAAATGGATGAAGCCTGTTACATATTTGCTGCTTGCAGGAGTTGTAGGCGTAGCTGGATTTTCTGCAATGAATACACAAGTAGCCCACGCTGACTCTGAAAAAGGAAAGCTGTTCTCTGCCGCAGCTGAATTGAAGCTCGCGAAAAACACCTATGTGATCGATCAAAAAACGGCTGACGTTAATGGCGATAAGAAGGATGACGTCGTATACCTGATTGGCGAAAAGGAAAAAGCGGACGACATCTATTCCTCCAATATGAACATCGTAGTGAAAGACGGAAAATCCGGCGCTTATAGCCAAACGGATATCAAAGAGCTGGGCGGCTATGAAGGCGAGCTGACTCTCGTAGACTTCACGGGTGATCATGTTGCGGATGCGTTTGTGAAAACAGCAACTGGCGGAAGCGGCGGCGTTTACAGCCACGTAATTGCTACCTTTGAAAACAACAAGCCAGCCGTGATTTTTGGTGAAAAGGAAAACGAAGGAATTCGCTACGAGGGGAAATTCGTAGATGGCTTTAAAGTAGAGGGCAAAGGCTCCCACTTGGATAAGCCGCTGACGCTTGACGTGAGTGCCAACCAGGATGTATACGTAGCGGCCAAGCTGTATGACAAAGCAGGCAAAGTACAGCAAACCGAAGATGCTGTTTCTGTATTCTCCTATCCATTCGGTTCTTTGACTCCAGTCGATATGGATGCGAACGGCACATTTGAGCTGGTAGGGGAACAACGTCTTGTAGGAATGAACAACACAGATACCGTTTCTCGGATCAATTCCGTATGGGGCTACCAAGGGGAAGGCAAATGGAATCCATGGGAAGTAGAGTATTCTACTTTCTTGAAAAAACACCCGGGTGAAGCGATCAACACGATGATTGAAAAGTAATAATTATAGAGTTTGATACGCAGCCTCCTTTTCATGACGGAAATGTAAAAGGAGGCTGTTTTTCGTTGCCAGGGAATGGTTCTACCAACCGACTTTTTCTCATATGGATTTTGGGTACAGGGGTAACCAAAGGAGGAAGAGCGGATGGACCAACCGATTGCTCGCTACTACGAGTTAAAGGAAATTCAAAAGCAGGTAGAGGAAGAGTTGAACGAGCTACGGAGTAAGCTACTTGAAGCTTACAGCGAAGCAGGCAGCGCAGAGGAAGGCGAATACAAGCTGCTGATCTCCTATCAGGACCGGCGAGAATACAACGATGAACGCCTTTACAATGCCTTGCCAGATCCTTCGCTTTGGCGCCTCATGTCGAAGGCGGATACCGGGAAAATTTCGAGTTTGCTCAAGCTGAACGTTATTCAAGAGAAGGTACTTGCAGACACCTTTGAACCGAAAAAAGTACCAGTTTTACGTGTCCAAAAGCGATAAACCAGCAAAATAAGGGAACCGTCAGGAATAATCTTGACGGTTTTTTTGCATGGGAAGAATTATTTTGTATAATGGAATGATATTGAAAATTCCTGTTTTTCCTTTGTTTTTCTCTAGCAAATCTTCCATAGAAAGAGGTATCCCCCATGAAAATAGGCTTGGCTCAGACGAGGTTCCCCCAATCAGCGGCGGAGGGGCTAGCGATCATCAAACAGCAGATGATCAACGCTGCGCAAAACAATTGCGATCTGATTTGCTTTCCTGAATCGGTGATTCCAGGGCTGCGCGGTGTAGGCTATGAAGTGGAGGCATACAATCATGAGGTACAACTCAGTGCCTTAGAAGAGATTCGTGCGCTGGCGAAGGAATGCCAGCTCGCCGTCATTTTACCGATGGAATGGAAGGATGAGCGCGGCTATCATCTAGTCGCCTTTGTTGTGGGGAAACAGGGAGAAGATCTTGGACTGCAAATAAAAAATCAGATCGATCCAGAGGAGGATCAGTTTGACTATGTTCCTGGTGAAGGGCGCCAATTGTTTACGATAGAGGATGTGTCGTTTGGCATTGTCATTTGTCATGAGGGATGGCGATATCCAGAGACGGTACGGTGGGCGGCACGCCGTGGGGCAAGCATCGTTTTCCATCCGATGTTTACAGGAGAAGTTAGCAATCCCGATGTTTACAACGGGGCAATGGTTTGCCGAAGCTTGGAAAACAACATCTATTTCGCCAGCGTGAACTACGCGATTCCGAATCAACAAGTGACGACGACGCTGATCTCGCCGACCGGGGAACGGCTATGTGTGGCGGATTCAGGGGGCGAAGAGCTACTTGTGTACGAGATTGAACCTGCGAAAGCTACGCGATTATTGGCCCAGCGCTTCCGGCCAGAGTTGGTTGAATAGGAAGGTATCGTCTTAACGATAAAAAGCTGACGTCCATACCACCCCGACGTCAGCCTTTTTGTCTGCCTACATCTCCTTGTCCACATAACGTCCATACTTGGGGACAGCTACCCGATCAAACTCCGCAACCAATTGGACCAATCCATCGGCCAGCTCCTCGCCATACATAGGTGGACCGTGACCGGTGATTGCATACGCAGGGGTGAGATTGGCAAGCTTTTCGACGGATTGCCGAGCTGCCAGCCAATCGGTTGTAAGATAAACAGGAGGACCGGTCAGTTGCTTTTGCTGAATCACAACTTGATACAATGAGTCCTGCTTTACCGTAACAAAAGCATCTCCTGCGAGGAGAGTTCTGTCTTCATCACGAAAGAAGGAAATATGCCCTGGCGAATGTCCAGGTGTATGTATCCAGCGCCATCTAGGCATTCCGGGAACACTCCCGTCTTCGGGCAAAGGATGAACATGGCTGCCCAAATCGATTGGTTCATTTGGAAACAACGGCGACATCTTCGCAAGCAGCCCGCCCTCAACCGTTCCATCTGGCTCCGGATAGGATTTTTGGCCTGTCAAATAAGGGATTTCAAGCGAATGGGCATAGACAGGAACCTTCCACGCTTTTACGAGCTCGATGACTGCCCCGACATGATCGAAATGGCCGTGAGTAAGCATGATGGCTCTTGGCTTGGCTTCCTTACCAAAGCGCTCCCGGGCAATCTCGATGATTTGTTCCGCCGATTGTGGCATCCCCGCATCTATCAGAACCCATGATTCTGAATCTCCGACCAGTGCGATGTTCACAATTTGAATGGTGTAGCATTCTACATCTGGTCTGACTGTTTCTTCGACTCCACTTCGAAAGGAAGTCATCGGCATGTAATTGTCAGCCAACGTATCGTTCATATCCCCGTATGTATTTGGTTCCATTGAAAAAACCTCCAAGCTAGTTATTCTGGTCTAGGATATTATGTGGGTTTCGCTTGGAGATTATATACAAAAAGAAAACCTGTTAGGCCATCCGGCCAACAGGCTTGTGCACTATCCCATATGCTTTTTGTACATCCATAGCTGACCGCTCTTGATGACACGAGCCATCTGACCGACCAGAGACATTTTTCCCATGCTGGCAAAGCCTTCCTTTTTGCCGAGGGAACCGAGGAAGCCTTTGTGCTTGAGAGCAGGCAATGAAGCTGGATACTCCTCACCTTTGATGTCTTTTTTCAACATCATGGCAATTTGATCGCCTTGGATCTCGGCTGTTTGCGCGCTCGGCGCGATGATGGTGCTTGCACAGTCACCTACTACATACACGTTTGTATGGGACGGGATTTGATGATATTGATTTAGTTTGGCGCGTCCGATGTTGTCTGTTTCGATCGGTAGAGAGCGCACGATTTTGTTCGCTTGAATACCTGCTGTCCATACGATAACATCACTTTCAACAGGCTGGTTGTGGTTGTACACGATCCCTTGCTCGATGCTAGTGACATTTGCCATGGAAACAAGCTGTACATCGTGTTCAATGAACCATTGAGAAGCATATTCCTGAAGCTTTTTCGGGAATGGGCTCAAAATGCTTTGACCGCGGTCGATGATGCGTACATTCAGGTCGGGACGGCTCTCGCGCAGCTCAGCAGCCATTTCCACCCCGGAAAGACCACCGCCCACAACGCTAACCGTACCGTATGGGTTCACATTATTGATTGCCATGTATGTGTTGCGAGTAGCTCCCATGGTTTGGATCGAACATGTAAATTGATCAGCACCAGGGATATCATGGTAACGATCCTCACAACCCAATCCGATTACTAGCCAATCGTAGGAAAGGGTGTCCCCGTTAGCAAAATTGACGACCTGCTCGTCCAATTCCACGCCAGCAATTTCACCGTATTTGACGGTCAGGCGTGGATCGTTTGGAAATGTAACACGCAGGTGAGATTCCGGTGTAGTACCTGCCGCCAGAGCGTAATACTCTGTTTTCAAGCCATGAAACGGCATACGGTCTACGAGGGTTATAAACACGTCATCTGGTAAATCAGGGGACAGGACTCGCTCAATAATACGAAGACCCCCGTATCCTCCTCCAAGGATCACAAGTCGTTTCATAGAAGGTCTAGTCCTTTCTTCTGTCCGTTTTTTACAGCACCCACTCTATTTTTAGTCTCTTTCACTAAAAATGCAAGCAGAATCTTTTTCCCGTTTTCTCCGCTGGATTTTTATCAAAGTCGAGGTACAATAAAGTACATGATGATGTCGAAATAATCGGTAGGTGACAATAGATGAAACCACTAGTAGAATTTTGCGCGAGCAATGTTTCCTCCTATACGCAATCCGTCGTGGATGCATTGGAAAATGATCCTGATCTGGATGTGGACGTACTCGAGTACGGCTGTCTGGGGTATTGCGGTGAATGCTACATGGAGCCATTCGCGCTCGTAAACGGCACATTGGTACAAGCTCCAACAGCAGATGAATTACTGGTGAAAATCAAGAATAAATTACGGGAGGAAGAAGAGCTGCTGGATGCAGATTTTCCTCTGTAGATTGTTCTCTTAGGATGTTCATTGGGGAGCATGATCAACCGTGCGCGTATCAAAATAGTAAAGCTGATGCCCAAGTGATTTGGAGCATCAGCTTTTTTATGGATTAATGTTCTTTGATCACGTTGTAGAAGGTATCGCGTTCCAGGGCGCGTTTTCCTGCGCCTTTGATCAACCAAACCAACTCATCTACAGTCAGAGCTTGCTGGGTAAGGGCACCGGCTGAGTGGCTGATGCGCTCCTCGATCAAGGTTCCGTGAGCATCGGAAATTCCCATTTGCAGAGAAAGTTGAGTGAGCTGGGTACCGATATTGATGAAGTATGCTTTGATATGCTGGAAGTTATCGAGCATCAGACGGCTGATCGCCATTGTTTTCAAATCATCAATGGCAGAGTTGCGGCGTTTGATGCCTGCTGTTGCTTTGATTGGTTGAACTGCCAATGGAATGAACACCATGAAGCCGTTTGTGTCATCTTGCAGCTCGCGCAGGCGGAGCATGTGGATCACGCGCTCTTCCAATGTCTCGATGGAGCCGTACAGCATGGTGGTATGTGTTTTCAAGCCTAACTCATGAGCCGTGCGGTGTACTTGCAGGTACATGTCTGTACTTGCTTTTTCCGGGCTCATTTTCATCCGATAGCGCTCAGTCAAAATCTCAGCGCCACCACCAGTAAGGCTTTGGAGACCAGCTTTCATCAGCTCTTGCAAAACCTCGCGGATGGATAGACCGGAGATGCGGGAGAAGAACTCAATCTCTGCACCTGTGTACGATTTAATCGTCACATCCGGGTACGCTTTTCTCAAGGTACGAAGGGTGTCGAGGTAGTAGTCAAATGGCTTGTGCTGGTTATGTCCGCCAACGATATGGAATTCACGGATACCGGGATGGAAGCGAGTTTCTACATAATGAAGCAACTCTTCCATGCTCATCGTGTAAGCACCTTCATCCCCTTCATCGCGGCGGAAGCCACAGAATTTGCAATGAGCTTCACATACGTTGGTTGGGTTGATGTACAGATTTTGCAAAAAGTAAACGTTATCCTGATTCTTGCGATAGTTAACAACGTTAGCCAATTGTCCAATCGTCAAAAGATCGTTGGAATTAAAAAGGGTGACACCGTCTTCCAAGGTAAGTCTTTCGCCATGCATAACTTTTTCAGCGATTCCGGCGAGAGATTTGTCTTGTATGGCAATCGTTTCAAGCGCCATTCCAAACACTTCCTTTCAAAGTCAATGGTTCTTAGATGAAAGAGCTTTAATCCAGTCGTACCCAATCGATATTCGTTCCATGGGAGTGGAAAGGCTCTTAGGAATAGAGTAAATCTCGGGCAACAAGAGCACCTATATTATAAACCTCTTGGTAAGTACGAACAATATCATAAGTTCTCCAACTCTCTTGTAGGAAGTCGCAAATGTAAAAATGTAACCATTACCGTCGTATTTTTGGTATATTTTCGGAAATAAAGGAATTTTTGTTTGCGAAATTCTAGCTGTTCTTGTAAAATATAGTAAGAAAGCCTGATCTATTACTAGGAGGAGCTTCAAATGCGGGACGTTTTGCTCGAGAAAATCGAACTCCTTCGACAGCGTATGGTAAATATGGGGTTAGAGTTTGGGTTAGATCATCCAGATGTCCTAGAATACAGTATACAAATTGATCAACTACACAACGAACTGAACCAGATCGATCATAGTCTGTCTAAGGCAGGGAACCGGAAGAAAGCTTATAGATTTTATCTAATGGAAAACAATGCACATTTTGCATAGGAAGGGGAAACCCTTCTTTATTTATTTGTAAAGAGAGAATGAGCGCGTAAAGTGCAGGGGAACCTTGTGGGAAGAAGCGTTTCTTAGTAAACTGAATATACTGGTTGTAACAAGTGCAGGAACGATGAGCCTGTGAAGGAGGGAAAGAAGCATGATTACATTGACAGAGCGCGCCAGTCTGAAGGTAAAAGAAATGCTGGCAGCAGAAGGCAAGCCCGATGTGTTTTTGCGGGTAGGTGTCAGAACAGGTGGTTGCAGCGGCTTTACCTACGGGATGGGCTGGGACGAAGAGATGAAAGAAGGCGACGAGACCTTCGAGCAAAATGGTGTGAAAATTGTTGTCGATAAGGACAGCTACCCATACATTAAAGGTACTGAGATCGATTTCAAGGAATCGATGATGGGCGGAGGCTTCTCCATCGAGAATCCGAATGCAGTCGCTTCTTGTGGGTGTGGATCTTCGTTTAAGACGGCACTCGCTGAAGGCAAAGCCGAGAAATGTGACGACTAAAATTGCATACAGAGACCTCTTGTATTCGTGCAGATAACTGACACGAATGCAAGAGGTTTTTTTATTGAAAAGGACAAAGTGTTTTACAAAATATGGTTCTCTTCATATAGTTAGAAATAAATGGAATGTACATACAAAAGGAAGGTAGGATGTCTTCTGCATGCAGACGATAAGACGGATTTTGACGATCTTTTTTTCGCTTATTTTTTTATATGGTGCAGTCCCTCCGACGATTCATGGGGCTCCCGAGTCAAAAGCGGTAGTGGGAGGTAGTCTTGCGTTCTCTCCCCGTGGGCAAGTAGAAGTTGGTCAGAAGGTCACGATAACAGCAACGATTGCCAAGAAGGGGGAGATAAAAGAAGAAGCGAGATTCAGTATCGAAGGCCCCGACGAAGAGCTTGAGATGGACGAAGTGAAAATAAAAGAAAAAAGTAAAAAATATGAGGTTACGGGAACATTTATCCCGGAGGAGCCAGGGAAATATACTATTAAGTTAAGTCTGTTCATGGAAGATGAAGATGGACAAGAGATAGAGGCATTGGTTGATGGCAGTATCCGTATCAACTCGAAGTGGATTTACTATTATGTTCCTGAGAATGGCGACCATTCGAGAGGAACAATCTACAAGGATAGATTGGAAAAACAGGAAGCGCTGAAAATAAGCAAGGCCAATCATTTAACGGGTGAAATTCATCAGGATGAGGATGGGATTTATTACTTGCGTGTCACGGACCCAAGAGAGCTTGGAGGGATATTCAAAAGCACGCTTTATACGATCAAACATGGACGGAATACGCCAGAAGCACTCGAGTTTGCAGGGAAAAAAATTACGTCCCTATCCATTGTAGATGGCTATATACACTTTACGGCGTATACAAGTGATAACAAATTCGTATTGTACAAGTCAAAACGAAAATCTGACAAGAAAGAGATAGTACGAGAAAACGTAGATTTCGCAACCGTATCAGATGATTGGTATTATTTTCACGACAGTGTGGACCAAGGACTATATAAAATGAGGCTGGACGGAACGGACGAAACAAAACTGACCGATGATGACACAAAAATATATATAAACCAGAGCCCGATTGGTGTCTATACTGATGCGATCGCTTTTCGGGATAGCAATTTTAAACATATCCTCATGACCAAGGATGGAAAGATCTTAAAGGATATGAAAGCTCTCAACGGATATATCGTAGAAGTAGTGGATGGAAGCCTCTACTATAGTACTCATGACAATGCGCTGTACCGTGCAGAGATCGATTCGGACGAAAAAGAAAAAATCGTCGATTTCGAGAAAGATGCCATTGTAGAGATTAACGTAGCGAAACAATATGTCCTCTACATGAAAAAGAACAAGGAGCTATATAAGGTGAAATGGTAATAACACTTGAAATCCATACGAAGGTATGGATTTTTTTGTGCGGATTTTCCTTAATGAAAGAAAAATTTCCAAATCGTGTCACAAAATGACGCCTTTGTTTGTTATACGTGCGAATCGGAGGTGAGAGGGCTTGGATCATAACGAAATGGAGCAAGCGCTAAAGGAGGTCAGAGCCGGGGATATCGACCAATTTGGTTTGATCATCGATGCGATGCAAAAGCCGTTGTTCGTGTACTGCTATCACATGCTGGGACACCGACAGGAAGCGGAGGATGCTGTCCAGGAGGTTTTCTTGAAAGCATTCGAGCAGCTGGATAGCTATCGACACAACGTTTCTTTCTCGGCATGGATGTATAAGATTGCGTATCATCATTGTCTGAACCTCTTAAACAGAGCGAGGCGGAATCGCGTGGTTACTTTTTTGCGAGCGGGGATTCAGACGGTCAGTCGCCATGAGGGGGAAAAGAAAGTAGAGGATACGGAGTATTTGAATAACCCTCTTCATGTAGCAATATCAAAGCTATCTGTAAAAGAGCGGAATCTGCTGATCTTGCGTGTGGTGGAAGAACGCAGCTACGACGAGCTGGCCTTGTTGTTTGATACAAAGCCAGCTACGCTGCGAAAACAGTATGAACGGGCATTGAAAAAATGTAAATCTTACATGCTCGTGAGTGAAGGCGGTGATAGACATGACTCGATCTCAGCAACCCGATGATTGGAAACAACAGCTAACCGCCGCCGCCGATGATTTCGATGTCAAGGAACAGGTCCTTCAAAAAATCAAGGAACGAAAAAGTATATCGGAGGGAAAACAAATGAAAAAAAGATTGGGATTAATTGTTGCAGCCATTCTTGTGTTCGGAGGAACGTCTGCCTATGCAGCTATGAAGGTATACGAATTGAAGAATGAAAAAGGAGAAGCAGTTGTGAAAGTGCAGCAAACTACTACTCCACTACAAAAAGGTAGTGCTGAAAGTATAAAAACCTTTGAAGATGCACGAAATTCGCTTAAGCCAGGAGAAGGTGCAGCTATTTATATACCTGGACCGGACAATCCGAAAAAACGTGTTTCCTTCACATATATTCCTGTCGAACATCTGACCACAGCACCGTTGCAGAAAGAAGTGAGCAGCTTTTATGAAGTACCAGCAGAGATAGCAGGTGGTTACAAGTTTGTAAAAGGGCATGTCGAGTATCCATTTGATTATAGCCAACCAGAATTATTCGCAGAAATGCACAAAGAGGCGGAGAAGGACAAGAAACAAATCGTCATGCGAAAAGTATCTCCTAAGCCGGTAATAAATAGAGTCTTTACGTTGTACAAAGGGAGTGCAGGAGCAGAGAAGGACGGGGACGTATACATCGCCATCACGAACTTTGAGGGTGTGAAATGGATTGAGGAAGAAGCAGGAGAGGATGCCATCGTAGAAAAAGTGAAAGTGCAAAAATATGAGGGAATGTATATAGCTAGGAAGCTAATGGATGGAACCGAAGAGAAAGTCATTAAGGTCTATCAAGAGGACAAGAATAGACTCATCGAAGTGGGTGCCATGAATCCTGCTCTGACGAAAAAAGATTTACTGATGATTGCCGAAAATTTAAAGTAGATATACCCGACCAAAAATGTAACATTTATCCAAATTTGCACGTACTTACAAGAGCAGCTCCTTCGTGGAGTCTGCTCTTACCTTTTTAAGGGCAAAAGCATGAGTAAGGAGTGAAGAAGTTGGCTGATGTTAAGCAAGTACAAAAAGGCTTGCAGTGGCTATTGCTGGGGGCATTTGGGATCGGTTTACTGTTTGACTGGATGTTTTACGGTAAAGGATTGGGCATCTCGTATCTGTTGTTCGTAATCGGCGTATACGTTCTTTTTATTTGGCAGGCTAGACAACGTATTCATATAAGCTTTTCTCGAAAGCAAGTATTCGACTGGATATGGACTCTTCCGATTTTTCTATTGGCGCTAACCTTTTTTCTATTTTCCAATCCGCATTTTCACCTGTTCAACCTGTTGCTGATCCCGCTACTATTCGTGATCCAAACGATCCTGATCACCAAACGTCATCAAGCGAAATGGTACGAGTCAGGCTTTTTCATGGAAATGATGGAGACATTGCTTCTTTACACCCCGAAGCATACGCGTCTGCCATTTAGGCTGACAAAGGAATGGATCAAGGGTAGGGTGAATCAGGAGAAGTATGGGGTGATGAAGAAGGTTTTCATCGGAATCGGCATCTCGGTGCCTCTACTGGTGATTGTACTCTCCTTGCTCTCGAATGCGGATAGTGTGTTTGGACATTTTCTGGGTCAAATCCCGCGGAGGGTGATTGATGTTAATTCACTTGAAGCAATCTTTCGAATGATGCTAATCGCGCTCATTACGATCCTTGTTTTTGCTTACATGTATTCTCTTTTCGGGAAACGAGAAGAAGTAGTGGATTTGCCTGTACCTGTAGAAGACAAAAAGATCGTCTGGGACGGAGTGATTCTCGTAACGATTCTGGCGATTATCAATATCGTGTACACAGCGTTTACATACATTCAGATATCGTATTTGTTCAGCGGGGCGAAGCGAGTTTTACCAGATGAATTGACGTACGCCGAGTATGCTAGAAATGGCTTCAATGAGCTGGTGACGGTCACCGTTATTAATTTCTTGATTCTCCTATGTACGATGCACTTCGCATCACGGGCAAAAGCAATGCTCTACCGGATCATTCAAGTTCTGCTGAGTATGCTGACGATTTGCACGGGCTTCATGCTCGTGTCCGCCTATTTTCGCCTCTCACTGTATGAGGATGCTTATGGGTATACGCATACGCGGCTGTTAGCTCACGTTTTCATGATATTTCTGTTTGTGCTGTTTATCATTGCTCTCTTGAAAATTTGGCGCGACGGTTTTTCTCTGATCAAGTATTACGCGATTGTGACACTCGTGAGTTACGTCATTCTGAATTACATCAATATGGACGTCATCATTGCCAAAAACAATGTACAGCGCTATCATGCGACTGGGCACATCGACATCGAGTATTTAAGCGAGCTGTCTTATGACGCCATACCAGTGGTTATGGAGCATGTGCGGGACAAAAAGGTAGAAGAGAAATTCATGGAGATGCTGCAAGAGCGGAAAGAGATTTTGTATGAGGACAATAGCTGGCAGTCCTTTAATCTCTCGGAGTATCGGGCAAAGGCATATCTTCCATGAAAATAGTGAGGACGGAGACGAGGTGATCTATCGTCTCCGTTTTGTTTGGAACCAAATGAGATAGAACAAGATTCCTCCTGAGATGATGACAATAACCGTAACTAAATAATCATTCCAATTGAGATTTGCTGAAGGGACAGGCACTGTGCCAGACCCCAATACTTGCAAGTCTTCTCCTGCATCTGCTTTGAGGACTGTTCGTGTACAGATATTGGTTTCTAGCTCATTTAGCTCCCAAAAAGAGGCATAGACAAGATATTCTTGACCTGGTTGAAAAGGAATGCCGCATCCGCCTCCAAGACCGCCAGTGACGATCTGAACTTGTGTCTGATCCACTCCTTTCCACGTGGACTGCACCTCGAAAATAACATCAAAGCCTCCTCGCTCTGGTTTATCCCAAAAGGGAAGCCAACGAAGCCAGTCAGTTCGCTCATTTACCTGAAGCACCTTGCCTGTAAATACAGCAGCAGACTGATCCTTTGCTGTTAAAGGGTCAGGAGGTCTGGCACAACTACAGGCCGACGCAGGAAAGGGCTGGATAAAAAAGGTGAAAAGAATCACGAACGAGAAAAAAGTAAGAATACCTTGAGCGTTCCTAATAATCATCACTGATCCACTCCTCTAAATCATAAGACGGGGAAAAGAGAGGATTGTTCCGAAAATGATGACAACGATTATTTTGTGTATCCTGGTGGGAATAATCTTTCTTGCCTACCATACGACTTATGTCAAAACATCGACAGTGAAGCTGACGATCCCTTCTGTACCCCCACTTACATTGGTTCATCTTTCCGATCCTCATGGACGAACACAGTTTTGGAATGGAGAGTTGCACAAACTGGTGAATGTTCACGAGCCGGATTTGGTGATGGTGACGGGAGATTTAACACAGCACAGCGGGCAGTTGACGCGTGTGTTGAATGAGCTAGCGAAAATAAAGAGCGAGGATGGGATATGCTTCGTTCCTGGCAATTACGAGAGAGAAGCAGGAAGATTTCGCAAAAAGGTTTATTCCGATGCTGTCTACGGTTCCCAAAAAGAGGCCTGGCAGCAGGTGATGACGGGGTTGGAAAACGAGGGTGTCGTGATCGAAAAGGACGGCAGTCGCATTTGGATTTATGGCTTCGATAACTCGATTTACGGCAATGAACGTCGTCCAGAACAAGAGATCCAGCAGGCGAACTTGACGATATTTTTGGCCCACTCTCCCAAGATTATCTCCTTGATTCACAACGAGCGTTTGAAGGCTGACCTTCTCTTGACCGGACACACCCACGGGGGACAAATTCGCTTGTTCAATCGGACTGTTGGTGCCTACAAGCATTTTCATATCGGGCAAAAAGAAGATCAATTCGTTGGCGTATTTGGCATCAGTCGCGGGCTTGGTACTTCCAGGCTGCCAATCCGGCTGAATTGCTTTCCAGAGATCACGGTGTACGCGATCAATCAATCATGAACGCTCGTGTTCATCAATCGTTCCCCAATTCGTCACTGTTCGTTCACACGATCCCAGATTTTGGATTGATTTCATCGAGTAAGATGGAAGTGTAGAAAAAGAAGAAAGAAGGGGTCAAACGTGAACAAGAAGTGGGGTCTATTGATTTCTTCAGTTGCATTGTCTGCCATGTTGATGACAGCATGCGGCGGAGACAAGGAAGCTGCTAGCACGGATGCAGCGGCTCCTGCGGCGACTACTGGTACACAAGTGAATATCGAAGCTAGTAACTGGAAATTCAATCAAGAAACCTTTGAAGTAAAAGCTGGCGAAGAGTTCACGATCAACTTCAAGTCGACAGAAGGCTTTCACGGTATTGGTATCCAAGGGCTGGATGTAGACCTTCAAAAAGATGGCAGCAAAACGATGAAAATCGATACAGCTGGGGAGTACACCATCTTTTGCAACGTGATCTGTGGACCGGATCATGGCAAAATGGTAGCAAAATTAGTCGTGAAATAATTCGATTCTCTCATTGTCATAAAACAACAAACAAGCACTTTGGCCTGCATAGCGGGTCAAGGTGTTTTTTCATTTCACAGGTGGGGACATACTACATGGGCAGCCACTCATCGAGTAAGGGAGGGAACCACATGTCCAAGCACAACAACAAAGACAAACGACCAACAGAAGCATCCGCCGGTTCACGCAGCACTCCTCCGAAAACGGGAGAGAACACCGGGCATAATTTGCGGAAAGAAGATCGATCGTAGCATAAGGCTTAGCAGCAAATAGGAGAAAGTCCTCCCATGACGGAGGGCTTTTTTGCTCGTTATATATACATGTTTTTCGCGATTTTTGCACATGGTAAGGAGGAAAAGTTTTCAAGTCGGTGATGCGATCCAAAAAGGAGATGAGTGACACTGGATAAGAAGCACTACTACGTGACCTTGCAAGCAGGAACGACAGTGGCGGAAATTCGCGATGAAAAAGGCTCCGCCACGTACGATTTTGAGATTGAAGCGACCGACGTTCAAGTGGGCATGATGCGAGACTTGTTCAATAACTGTGTCCATGGTGATTTTATGATGTGGATGCATGGGCATACACTATGGTCTGACATGCCGGATCGGGACAACGACGAATACGATGACAACCTGCGAGCCATCTACCAACTTATTTATCAGTATGGCACCGAAAAAACAAAAAGCGATCTCGAGCAAATGGGCCTTGTAAAACTATTGGGGCTGGATAGAGAAGAGTTGCGTCCTTTTTAACGGTCTATCATAGACATTTTCTAATCAGAAGGAGTGAATCATATGAAGATGTGGAAGCAAGGAATGATGACAACAGCGCTGGTAATGGGTCTCGCCATGCCAGGTGTTGCGTTTGTCCAAGATGTATCTGCAACAGGTGCCCAGGTGATCAAGCCGAATCACAGCCATGATGAGCATGGCGAGAAGCACATGAAGGTGCGACACAGCTCAAACAGGGGCGTTCATCAAAAAATGTACATGCTCTTGCTAGCGGAAAAATATGCACCAGACAGCGTGGGGAAATGGCAGGCAGCGTTTAAAGAACGCGATCGTTTAATGGGTGAGTTCGAGGCGCTGAGTGACGACCCGAAGTGGCAGGCGAAGCGTGAAGAACGCAAGCAACTGATCAACAAGCTGAATGAACAAGTGAAGAAGGGCGAAATCACCAACGAACAGATGGAAAAGCAGTTCAAGGAATGGAAAGACAAAAACATGGGGCCAAAAGAAGAACGTGACGCCCGAAAAGCTCGGATCGAGCAAATGAAAAAAACACACGAGGCTTTTGACTCGGCGATTGAATCTGGCGATACAGCCAAGATTAAGGAGTCACTCCAGCAAATGCTGGAACAAATGCAAGCAAACAATTCTCGTATGGCGGAAAAGCTGGCCATGAAGAAAAAATAACGTTTTAAACAAAAAAAGGACGTGACCCACTTACTGGTACGCGTCCTTTTTCATATCGGTTACAAGCATAGCGGGGGTCCATTCATTCAGGATGACCTTCTGTTCCGTTTGGCAGAAGGGACACCAGCCTGTATGGATGCATTGGTGGCGCGTACGATCTATGTAACCGTTGTCCATCTTGGCATCGTCTATCTCCCGGTACGGGCTGTAACTCCCATAAAAGTCATACAGACGGCCTGCATCTTGCAGAGCTTGACCGCACGTTGAACACGCTTGTTGGAGCGGCGTGAAGCCATTACAAACTGGGCACAGATGATTCAAAGCGTAATCGCCTCCTCGTTGCTTCTACTGTGCACGCCAACAAAAGCGGTTATGCAATGGAATGAAAAATCCCTGTCGCAGCCATCGGAGGCAACAACAGGGACGAAACCTTTTTACGATTTGAAGTTGTCCATGCTTGAAGAATGACCAGGCTGCAATTTGGCGTCCGGATTAAAGTAGGAAACCGCGTTGTTAACAGCGGTAGGGGCCTCACCAAATCCGACAGCGATCAGCTTGACCTTACCAGGGTAGGTTGCGATATCGCCTGCTGCGAAAATACCTGGAATGTTTGATTCCATGCGGGTATCGACCACGATGGAGCCTTTTTCGAGTTCCAGCCCCCAGTTCTTGATCGGACCGAGAGAGGAGATGAAGCCGAAGTTGACAATCACTGCATCGACTTCCAGATCGATTTCTTCTTTTGTCGTGCAATGGGCCAGCGTGAGTTTTTCGATACGCTCCTCGCCGTGCAAAGCTGCAATTTCGTAAGGTGTCGTGACGTTTACTTTGGAGGACATGAGCATTTCTACGCTGTGTTCATGTGCGCGGAACTTGTCTCTGCGATGGATGAGGTGTACTTCTTTTGCGATAGGTTCTAGCATGAGGGACCAGTCCAGAGCGGAATCACCGCCGCCAATAACAGCTACACGCTGTCCCTTGAAGGAGTTCAGATCGGTAACAAAATAGTGCAGATTGGATTTTTCATATTTGACGGCATCTGGGTGTTCCAGCCTGCGAGGTTCGAACGCTCCTACCCCAGCAGTGATGATTACGGATTTGGAGTAGTGAGTGCCTTTGTCCGTTGTGATTTCAAACACATCGTCTACTTTTTTTACGACATTTTCCACTTTCTCTTCCAGACAAACGGTTTGCTGAAAGCGGGAAATCTGATCTTTCAGATTATTGATCAAATCTTGTGCTAAAACCTTTGGAAATCCGGCTACATCATATATGTACTTCTCCGGATAAAGAGCGGATAACTGCCCACCTAACTGGGGCATGCTCTCAATGATTTTTACACTGGCCTGCCTCATCCCGCCATAAAATGCTGTAAATAACCCGGCAGGGCCGCCACCAATGATCGTAATGTCGTAGATTTGCTCGTCCTTTTGCAGAAAATTCAATCCAAAGCACCTCCGAATTAATCGTAAGCGAACTCCTCAACCATTATAACCCATACAAGTAGAAAAACAGGAGAGAAAATTCGAAAGATGATAGGCAAAAAACCCTTGCAAATCCAATCGGTTGCCGATAAGATGAGGATGACTGTAAAGAAATTGTCACATTTTTCTACGTCTGACTTTGTGCATTTTTTCACAGAGTGGTTCGGATGACATCTCAGGACAATAATTCCGATACTACACGGATCATGAAGTGGGGCATCTTAATAGGTACCAGACCACGTGAAAAATCGCACAATCTTCCTTAAGTTACCATGAACAATGACATCATACATGATTGGAAGGGATACTGATGGGTACACCCAAAATCCTGATTCTTGGCGCTGGATACGGTGGTTTGCTCACAACGTTGCAGCTTCAGAAAAAGCTCAACTACAATGAGGCGGAAATCACCTTGGTCAACAAGCACAACTATCACTACATCACGACTTGGCTGCATGAGCCGGCTGCAGGTACGGCACCTGCGGATCATGCCCGCGTCAGTCTGGATGGCATTTTGAACAAGGACAAAGTCAACTTTGTCAAAGGAACGGTGCAAGCCATTCAGTCAGAGGAGCAGACCGTCACGCTCGAAAATGGCGAGGTGCTGGCGTATGACTATCTCGTCATCGGATTGGGCAGCGAGCCAGAAACGTTCGGAATTGAGGGACTCAAGGAGCATGCGTTTAGCATTCGCAGCATCAATGCGGTCCGTAATATTCGCGAGCACATTGAATACATGTTCTCCAAATTTAAAAATGAGCCGGATCGTACGGACTACCTCACGTTTGTTGTGGGTGGGGCTGGCTTTACAGGCATTGAGTTTTGTGGAGAGCTCGGCGATCGTCTGCCAGAGCTGTGCCGAGAGTTTGATGTCGATCCAGAACTGGTGAAAGTCTACTGCATTGAGGCAGCACCAACAGCATTGCCTGGCTTTGATCCAGAGCTGATCCAATACGCGATGGATGTATTGGAGAGAAAAGGCATCGAGTTCAAAATTGGAACACCGATCAAGCAGTGCACGCCGGATGGCGTACTGCTGGCTACCGGAGAAGAAATCAAATCAAAGACGGTTATCTGGGCAGCAGGTGTCCGCGGAAACAGCATCGTGGAAAAAGCGGGCTTCGAAGTCATGCGCGGTCGCGTCAAGGTAGACGAATACTTGCGTGCGCCTGGTCATGAGAATGTTTTTGTCGTAGGGGATTGTGCTTTGATCTTCAATGAACAAGGACGTCCTTATCCACCAACTGCGCAAATCGCGGTACAGGAAGGCGAGACGCTGGGTGAGAATCTGGCTGCCTTGGTTCGTGGCGATCTGCCTCAAAAATTCATCCCGCATCTGCAAGGGACACTGGCCTCCCTTGGAAAAGGTGAGGGCATCGGGCAAGTAGGTTCGAAAAAGCTGTTCGGCAGCACAGCAGCCATGATGAAAAAAGCGAGCGACCTGCGCTACTTGTACAAAATTGGCGGCGTCGGTCTCGCCTTGAAGAAAGTAAAGCTGTAAAACAATGCGCCACGCGAGCATTCAAGTCCGGGGGCTCATGGTCCGCGAAGAGATGGATCGGTACAACGCTATGATGGAAGTGGGCCTTTACCTGGAGGAACAGGGGCGACACGATTTGGCATGGCATGTACAGCGTGAAGTAGATATTCTCATCCTGCCTGCCATCGAACGGCTCAAGGAAAAGGGTCGCGAGAGGGATCGGGAAAATCTGCGATACATGATCGATAATGGGCTCCTAGATGACGAGGATGATTGATAGGTACCCCCGGCGAAGAAGAGCCGGGGGTTTCGTTTAGCTAGGACATGGAAGGAGTGGGCTGGATGCGCGAAGGGAAGGTTTGGCTAGGCGCCTGCGGGATCGTCATTCGCGGGCAAGAAGCATTAGTAGTCAAAAAAACGTACAGCGGACTAAAAGGGCAATGGTCATTTCCTGCGGGATTCGTGCAGGAAGGCGAGACGGTAGATGAAGCAGCAGTGCGTGAAGTGCTGGAAGAAACGGGTGTCGAGGCAGTCGTGCGACAAGTAGCGGGAATTCGTTCAGGCGTCATTCGAGAGTCCATTAGCGACAATATGGTCGTTTTTTGGATGGATTACATGGGTGGGGAACCGCGCCCGCAGGAAGGTGAGATCGCGGAGGCGAGATTTATGCCAATACAGGAGCTGCTTCATGACCCGTTGTCTTCGACTTATTTGAAAATCATATTGCCGGACTATATAAAACGGGAACAGGGAATGACAGGTCAATCGTTTGATATCGATCCTATTTTTCAATACACTTCCTATAAAATCTTTAAGTAATCCTGCGAATAAGTTAGATAAACTGCAATGTTTCCGCTTACATTGCGGTTTTTTTATGGATTTTTCGCGATGAACTGCATTGTGAACCAAGGGAGGATTCTGATATAGTTAGATACATCAAAATAATCTGAAAATACATGCAATTAATTCTCACGCATGTATTCCGAAAGGGGAGCTCAACATGAGACAAAAACAAGAACAGTGCCCGTACTGCCATGGCCAAGGGTATTTCCAACTGCTCCTGGGGGGCTCGGAGAATTGCCCTAACTGTGACGGAGCTGGTACACAGGAAGCTCAGAAGGAAGCTGTTTCTTCTCATCAATAATGATTAAGGAACCTCGTATAGAAAACCGTCGAAGCGAATGCATCGGCGGTTTTTTCTGTCAGGCATGCAACACATACGATGAGCTTCTCTTATTGACCGATCCCTCGCCTTTTTGCTACACTTAATACCGAAAATAGCCCGTCTTTCCTGTATTTGCCGAGAAAGTGGCAAAAGGTGGAGAAGGTGGCAGGAGGTCTTTTTCGTCGATGAACTTGATGCAATTTATGGTATCCATTGTTCTGTTCACCGTGCTAGGGTTTGGCATTGGGTTTATTTTAAACATGATTTTGAAAACAACATGGTTTCCTGTTGTGATCGGCGTTGGTGTAGTGGTAGGTGCACTTGTCTATCAACAAATTGTTCCGGGAATTTGGGATTCGCTCATTCTGGGCTGCGGCATGGCAGGTACAGTGGCGAGTGGCTGGACCATTCAAACGCTTCGCAAAAAAGGATATCGGATGTTTTAACAACAAGCACAAGCAGGCCATAGTTTCGGGCCTGTTTTTCTTTTGGCATTTGATTGGGAAAACATGCAACTGACAGAATATTTCTGTAATCAACCAAAATTTGTGTATACTTTCCTCCTCGTCGGGACATGACTAGAAACGAGAGGAGGTTTACCAAGAAATGAATGGAAAGCAGTTCGTAAGTATCATCGCGCTGTTCATCCTGGTCTTGACGGCCTTCGCAAGCGATGGATACAGCTATAATGTTGTGGGAGACCACGGAGTCTCATCCACTTTTGGAATCAAGGAAACGAAAGAGGGGCAACGTGTCGTCAAAAAACGGACGGTATCTGCCAGTTCTCTTACTCAAGTGATTGATAAAGCGGATGTATTACACGATCAATATCCAAAAGTACGTGTAGTAGCGACTGGCTACTATGCCGGATACGAGTCGACGGGCAAAAATCCATCTCACCCGTCCTATGGCATTACCTATTCAGGTGTAAAAGTACGTAGAGACGACTATTCCACGATTGCAGCCGATCTGCGCGTTTTCCCGCTGGGGACCATCTTGTACATTCCCGGTTATGGATATGGCGTTGTAGCTGACAAGGGTGGAGCGATTCGCGGCCATAAAATTGACCTGTATTTCGAGACCAAGCAGGATGTATTCTCGCAATGGGGGAAAAAATCGGTGGACGTGTATATCGTCAAAAAAGGCGAAGGCAAGGTAACGGAAGCTTTTCTGAATAGCTTGAATGAAAAAGGAATAGCAGCCATGGCGGAACCCGTCAGCGGCAAACAACAAACTGAATAGCAACTAACGAAAACGAATGGATGCCGCATTGGTGGCATGAAAGAAAAAAGAAAAAACGTTCAAGGCAGAGGCTTTGAACGTTTTTTGTGTCATTCTGTATGAATCAAATCAACCAGCTTTTCCAGTCCTTCCAAAATGCGAGGAGAAGGGCGGCAATATAGGCCTTCTTCCAACAAATGGACCTGGTTGTTTCGAATCGCGGTCATGTTCATCCACTCTGGGCGGTTTGTGATCATGTCAGGTTTGATTCGCTTCAATTCAATTCCGCACCAGACGACACAAATATGATCGGGATTGCGTTCCATGACCATTTCCCGTGTGGCCTTGACGTTTGCGACAGGATAATCTGCAAAAATATTAGTGGCACCCGCAATCTCACTTACATCGGTCAGCCAGTTTTCCTGACCAGGTGTGTAGATGGGATTCGGCCACCATTCCCAGTACAGCTTCGGGCGTTGAGCGTACTTCGCTGCCTTTTGTCGGATGCTTTCAATGGTTTCGTCAAATTGTCCCGCAAGCTGCTCGGCTTGCCTCTGTGTTCCTGTCGCCTCACCGACGAGTCGGATATCATGAGCGATTTCTGCGATCCGGGAAGGGTTCAGGACGATATGTGGAATGTCTCTATCCCGCAGAGCCTGTATATTTTTCTCCATGCCAGGAACAGAGAGTGACGCTACGACCAGATCCGGTTGGAGGGCAGCGACCCGGTCCATATCGATTGTCAAATCGGGTCCAACCCGGGGGAGATGCTGCCACTCCTGCGGCCAGTCAGAGTGATCATCCAAACCGACTACATGCTCATGCAGGCCTAAATAATACAGAATTTCGGTATTGCTGGGACAGATGGAGACAATGCGCATGGGAGCCCTCCTTTAAAAAAACGGATGGAGCAATAACGCAATCATGACGCCTAACCAACCGCCGATCAATACCTCGATCGGTTGGTGACCAAGCAGTTCTTTCAGTTTTTTTGCTTTTTCCTGGTTAGGGCGTACTTTTAACGATTTCATTCCTTCTAACAGGTGGTTGAATTCATCGACCAGCTTATTTAAGACAACGGCTTGCATGCCGGCATGGCGGCGGACACCTGCGGCATCAAACATCACGATCACACCGAGAATGGCGGAAATAGCGAACATGTTGCTGCCAAAGCCCTCACGCAGTCCCACGGCTGTGGATAGTGCTGTCACGGCAGAAGAGTGGGAGCTGGGCATACCGCCTGTACTCATGAGCAGTGACCATTGCCACGTTTTCGTTGCAAAAAAATGGAGGGGAATTTTGATAAATTGGGCGATCCCTATGGCTAGCAGTGCTGCCCATAAGGGGAAGTTTTCAAAAAAATCCGCCACGGAAAATCCATTCCTTTCTACTGTGCGCTTATCTCTAGGATTATTGTAACAGAAGGGCGTTGTCTTAATCCGTGAAGTTTTTGTTTGGATGTAAAGTCATTGCCAATCTGTGTTACCATGAAGACGGAAGGTTCGAAACGGAGGCATGCATCCATGGGGTATCCCGAGCAGTATTTGCAGTTCATTGAAAAATTCAATGATGGAGAATACTACGAATGCCATGATCTGTTGGAAGACATCTGGATGGAAGATAAGTCAGACAAGTTTTTGCAAGGATTGCTGCAATTGTCAGTCGGACTGTATCACCAAGAGTACGGCAATATAAAAGGTGCTCGCTGGATGTTAGGCAATGCACGAAAGTATTTGACCCGTTACCAGCCAGTTCATTGGGGACTGGACGTAACAAGAGTTCTTCGTTACATAGATGAATGCGAGAAATTGTTGCCGGAAAAGGATGTCATTTCTTACACAGAGGCAAAAGCCATGACGTTTCCACCCTTGCGCTTATATGTCGACACATCGTGTTAAACAAATGTGCCCATATAGTATCCTACCACACAGAAAGAGGGAAGAGTATATGAAAGTAGCAGTAGAAAAACGCATGCAGCTTGTGAATATCGCGTGTGATGAACTGATTGTTCCGCTATGGAAGGGCGAGGAGATTTCGCAGGTATACCCGGAATTGGACGAAGCTTTTGGCGGCAGTCTGAGTGGCTTGCAGCAGGATAAGGAAGTGACGGGTGAGGCAAAGGAAATTACGGTTGTCCACGGAATGAACAACGTAGCTGCGAAAAAACTGTTGATCGTCGGGATGGGTGAACCAGGCAAGTTTGATTTCGTCGCAGCCCGAAATGCATGGGGACGTGCAGCCAAAACGGTTGTGGGAAAAGGCAACGGCAAAACAGTGGTTATTGATTTGCCAACAACAGAGCATCTGAGTGCTGACCGTCTGGCGCAGGCCGTGACAGAAGCCTTTGGTCTTGCCGAATACAATTACGAGGGCTACCGTCAAAAGGCAAAGCGTGAGTCTGACCCAATTGCGACGGTGCAAATATTGTCAGCAGATGCCGATGCTTCATTGGTACAGGCAGGTGTTGCACGTGGTTCGGCGCTCGTATCCGGAACGAATCTGGCCCGCACGCTCGTCAATGAACCAGCTAACTACTTGACTCCACGCGCTTTGAAAAATGCGATGGTCGAGGTAGCAGAGCGCTACGGCATGACTGTGGAAGTAATGGAAAAAGCAAAGCTGGAAGAGCTGGGGATGGGTGGAGTGCTCTCTGTAGCGAAAGGTAGCGAGCTTGAGCCTTATGTTGTGGTAGTCAAATATCAAGGAAGAGACACGTGGGACGATGTCATTGGCTTGATCGGTAAAGGCGTGACATTTGATACAGGTGGGATCTCCATCAAGCCAGTAGCAGGCATGGAAGACATGAAGTCGGACATGGGTGGAGCGGCTACGATGATCGGCGCATTGGAGGCACTGGGGCAAATTAAACCAAAAGTAAACGTACTGGCTGTCGTCGGTACTGTGGAAAACATGCCATCGGGAACGGCATTCCGTCCAGGCGATGTCATCACGACCATGAGTGGCAAAACGGTAGAGATCATTACGACAGACGCAGAAGGTCGTCTCGTACTGGCTGATTGCATCACCTATGCAAAAGAGCAAGGAGTGTCTTGCCTGGTGGATGCCGCTACCTTGACAGGTGGTATCGTGGTCGCACTCGGTCATTTCTGCTCTGGCGCCATGACCAATGACAAAGCACTGTTGGATGAGCTGATGAATGCAGCAGACGTCGCAGGTGAGCGCTTGTGGCAACTCCCGACCTTCGATGAATACCGCAGCCTGAACAAGAGTCGCTTTGCTGATTTGAAAAACTCGGGTGGACGTTATGGCCACGGCATCATCGGCGGTGTTTTCCTGCAAGAATTCGTTGGCGATACACCGTGGGTACATCTGGACATCGCGGGTACGGCATACACAGCAAGTGCTGGCGACATGCAACCAGCTGGCGGTACCGGAGCGATGACGCGCACGATTGTTGAGTTTGTTTCCAGTCGTAGTGAATAAGAGGTAGTTCCATTTCCATTTCCATATAAAAAAAGGAGTGTTTTCACATGGCACAAAATCCAAGCAACGAAGCACGTCGTCAACTGCTGGAGGATGCAAAAACGATCGCAGTAGTGGGTCTGTCCAACAAGCCGGACCGCACCAGCTATATGGTATCGCAAGCTATGCAGAACGCTGGTTACAAGATCGTCCCGGTCAATCCTGTCATCGCGGGTGAAACAGTTTTGGGTGAAAAAGTACTTGCCAGCCTGACTGAGATCGATCAGCCAGTAGACATCGTCAACGTGTTTCGCCGCAGCGAAGACATCCTGCCTGTTGCACAGGAAGCATTGAAAATGCAGAACAAGCCAAAAGTGTTCTGGATGCAACAAGGCATTGCCAACGAAGAGGCTGCTAAATTGGTTGCAGATCAAGGCATTGAGGTTGTACAGGACATGTGCATTAAAGTAGATCACGCCCTGCTGCGGGTTGGGAAATAATCGAGAACACTGATCAGCGAGGGGAGTGGAAACAACATGTTTATCAATCCATCATCAGACACCAAACGCGACCGTATTCCCCCGAATCAGAAGCAGACGACAGGTTTTCCTGTCCTGCACTACGGGGAGGTTCCTGAATATACAGACCTGTCCACCGAGTGGAGCTTTCGTCTTTTCGGTCTTGTTGAAGAGGAAGTTACATTGACCTATGAGCAAATGATGGCTCTGCCAAAAGGCGGTACGACTAACGATATTCACTGCGTTACAGGCTGGAGCAAGCTGGATAATGAATGGGAAGGCATTCCGGTGGAGGAAGTACTGAAGCTGGTAAAGGTGAAGCCGGAAGCGAAGTACGTCATGCTGCACGCTGAGCACGGATGGACTGTGAACATTCCGCTTGTCGATTTCATGAAAAGCGGCAATCTGTTTGCTACGAAACACAACGGCGAGGATTTGACCCCTGAGCACGGCTGGCCGCTGCGCTTTGTCATTCCGCATCTCTACTTCTGGAAAAGCGCCAAGTGGGTGCGTGGGATTGAGTTTATGGAGAAGGACAGACAAGGGTTTTGGGAGAAGAACGGGTATAATATGTACGGCGATCCCTGGAAAGAGCAAAGGTTTGCTTGGGATTGATCAGGGAAAAGAGGCGGTGATTATCCGTCTCTTTTTTTGTTTTAAAGGATTTAATTCCATAAGCTACTCATTGTCCTGGTCCACCTACGGCTTCACCATATGAGTCTATGACTATTTCAGGGTGATACATCCATGCTTCCTGTAAGAGCGGTAACCAATGCTGCTCGTGGAAAAGTGGAGTGGATCGAACAGACTATGGACGTTCGTGTAAACGGGAAAGACCTTAATGAGAAGGTTATTTCGGGATCAGCTTATGCTTCTGCTCGTGAGTTGGCTGCTGCACTTTGTCTACAGATTGAGTGGGATGGCAGTACTAATACAGTAATATTGAGAGGATGAGTATCGTGGATAAAACAAACAAGAAGAAACAAGGAGTTTTGATGATCGTCGGGGGAGCTCTTGCAATTGTAGGAGCAGGGTACGGGTTACTTACAGATGAGCAAGCCAAGGCGCTCCATCAGGCCTTTGAGATACTGTTAGCTGCATTCTAAAAGCGATAGCCCTCCTTCCGGATAAACGGGGGAGGGCTTTTCTACTTTTCTATTTTCTGGGACAATTGTATAAAGTGTTTACACTTTCTTACAGAAATTTACACTTTCAGCATTTTCAGCAAGCAAAAAAATATACGGTAAAATAGAAGATAGAAACTTAGCCTTTAGGAAGGATTTTCCTATGGAAATGTATAAGTATTATTATTAGGTGAAGCAAATGAACTATTTCATGTTAGCTCTAGGATTATTTCTAGGAATGTTTGTTGTAACGATTTATGAGGAGAAGAAGATTGTAGCATCAATTAAAAAAATATGGAGTTTCTTTCTTTTGACTTGCTATATAGCAATAATGGGGGTGTTACTTTGGAATAACTGGGATACGATATCAAATCCACCGACCATTAATAATTTCGATGAATTAAAGAAGATCCTGTTGAATACTAAATCAAATGTGCAACTGATTACATTTGGAGTTTTTTTTGGACTAGCAGGAATACTCTCCTTTATTATTCGTATTCCGTTTTCAAATTGGGAACAAGTAAAATTTCTGGGATTTGAGGCAAAAAGAATATTAGAAAATACGAAAGAAGCAGCACGTGAGGAGCACTCATATAATAAAAAATTAGAGGAAATAAGGTTATCAATTATCGAGACAATTTCTTCGGAAGATATGTATGAAGAGATTAAAGCGTGTATAACCGGAACCCAATTTAATGCTCAAGAAGCATTGCGTAAATGTATTGACTTAATAAGTCAAACGTATAAAGAAAAATTAGGGATTTCAATATTTACTGGTGTGGTTCCCGTTGTCAGTAACTCTTTGTATAAAGAGTATCTTGAATATTTATCACCAACGTTAAAAGAAACTGTTTTTTCTTCTTTTGAAAAGGGAAGAACTGAGATGCGTAAGGAAACAGGAAATTCAATGATTGCTGCACCAGTGATAATCGGTGAAATATCTGATCCATATTTTATCGTATACATGACTAGCTCTGAATATGACTTTGAATCTTCTGATGAATATTTCGTTAGCACAATTAGCAATATTCTAAATGTTTTCGTTCGATTATTGGAGGGTGATACTGTTGATTACGCGGAAGAGCATATGGTATCATGAGCAAAAAAACGAAAATGGAGGTGCTTGATTCATGGCTAAGTTGACTGTCACATTTGATCCCAAGCCTCCTAAGAATCAAGGTAATTCGACAGATATGAAGGAACTGGTAAAAAAGGCCGTTGAACGGGTTAAATATAAGCCAGAAAAAGACCCTTCTTTAAAAAGACTAGAAGAACGACTAAATAATACAAATGGAAAATTTTAGACGTTCTGCTAATGAACTCTAAAACATAGAAATGGACAAAACACATCGTGAGGTGAGGGTTTTGTCCATTTCTTTTTTTCCTATTAAACGCAATGTAAGAAATATTAAGAGGACTGAAGAAAGTTTGGTTTCAAAGAGGCATAAAAAAAAGGGGTGGAATCTATATAAAACATCACATTTTAATCCAAAAACAGATAAAGGGAAACAGTGGTTAATTTAATACAATATTTTTAAAATTGCTTAAAGGAAAATATGTAGTCTATGGGGAATTTCCTAGGGAAAAGGAACTAATTTCTTATGGGAGATATTTACATGACTGCTCAAATAGCAATAATGAATAAGTTAGCTATTGCATTGGCTACGGATAGTGCTGTAACACTCACGACTAGCAATGGAGAGAAAATATACAATTCAGCTAATAAACTGTTCGCCCTTTCAAAACATCATCCAGTAGGGATAATGGTATATGGCAATGCAGAGTTTATGGAAATTCCGTGGGAAACGTTAATTAAAGTCTATAGGTCTAAACTAAAGGATAAGCAATTTGATACATTATTTGAGTATAGCACTAGTTTTATTGAGTTCTTGGAAACAAATTGCTTAGCATACTTTTCAGAAGAACAACAGGATCTGTATGTCATTAGGGTTATAGATGAAATATTCAATGATATTTCATTAAGTATTAAAAAGGAGATAGAGAAAGAGGTTGAAAGAACAAAGGCGGAAAAAAATAAAATTATTAATAGCATCATTGATGGGTTTTATCGGAAGTGGAAGGCGGAAGAGTTCTTACCAAATTTTAATCACAATTCCTCGAAAAAAGTATTAAATGATTATGATGACTATATTTCTAGATTGCTAGAAAAACATTTTGATGAAATTCCATTAAATAAATCTTGTATAAAAAAATTGAAGATGACTTCTTCATGGCTTATGATGAAGTTTATTTTTAATGACATTTCTACTGGCGTTGTTTTTGCTGGCTTTGGATCAAATGAATTATTTCCAGCAATATGTTCGTATAACTTTGAAGGTGTAATTAATAACAAATTAAAGTACATTTTACATGGAAGAAAGGAAATTGATCATAATTACACAGCAAGTATTTTACCTTTTGCTCAGAGTGAGATGGTTTATACATTCATCGAGGGAATTGACCCAGATTTGAATTTAGCTTTTAATGATCGTTTAGAGCAAATATTTGATTTTTATCCAGAAATTATAATAGGGGAACTCCTCGATGATATAGATGAGAGGATTAAAGGGACTCTTAAGGAAAATTTAATAGAGGCTAGCCGCTCTATTTATACGTCATACCTTCAGCATATGAGGCAGTTTCAACGAGAAAATTATATCGATCCGATCCTAGATATAGTAGAAAAATTACCACTTGAGGAACTTGGAAATATGGCTGAATCCCTCATTAATCTAACATCATTTAAGAGAAGAATGACTAGAGATGCAGAGACTGTTGGCGGCCCAATTGATGTGGCAATTATTTCAAAAGGCGATGGATTTATTTGGTTAAAGAGAAAACACTATTTTCAATCTGAGTTAAACCAGCATTACTTCAGAAATCTCGATTAAATTAAAATGTCTCGTGATAAAACTCCACTTTTTCTCGTGGAGTTTTTTTATTTGCACGTTCCCCTCACGTTCGTATATAATACGAACAAACGTTCCGGTAAGGGGTGGTTCCAGTGGAAAGAATCAACGCTGTAATTGATGGTCAACTCCAAGCTGTTCCCGTTTTAACCAACAGTCATCTCGTCATAATGAGTAAAATCCGTTCTGGATCATGTCCAGGATACGCCCCTGACATTCTCCGGGATCTGATCGAGGCTGGATTAGTGGAGGAGACTACAAATGAGTTTGCTTTATGAACATCACTATGAGCCTGTGGTGACTCCGTTGCTACCGATTGATGCAGATTTGATGGCTGAATTGTACGTAGTTATTTATGACTCTGTTCGAAAAGACTATGCGATCAATGTTAGTTGGCATGAGGACTGTATCCGTAGGGAGTGGGGTGTAGTCAAAGACATTAACCAGGATGACCGTAAATTTAAACTTGTTTGTGTTGATGGCGTATGGTGGGTGCCCTTGGAAAAAATGCTGCAGGTAGAGCGGGTGTAGCGACAATGATACAACCTGACCAATGGCGAGAGATACTACACGAAACGATCTTGTATGGTATGCTTTTTAAGGCTATCGCCCTTGATGCAGAAAGCCTTAATCAGGATCAGCTCAAAATGTCATACCGCCCAATGTTCGATACAGTATCAATGTGGGCAGAGCGAAAACACCACGAATATCGTAGCCAGTTTGGGAGGATGGGTGGGAAAATTCATATCCAAAGAACAACTGATGGTTTTCTATACTCTGTAGTTGTATCTGTACGTGGCCGACAAGAAGAATGCCTCTATAACGTGTCGCATTTAAAAGCTGAATGCCAGGTACGACTTAATAATTATCTGTACGACGCAAAGCAGCAAGCGAAGTAATTACCAGCGCATGTCTCTTTTGGGATTGATACAATTATAGCGGTGATGCTATATGGAATTTATATTCCCGATGAATGGCTATCCAAATCAGGAATGACTTCACGTATACAATTTCGTTTTTACAAACAATAATCCCACAAATCGGGCTTATTGTTAACTTTTTTGTATTGGTGCTGCCATAACAATCTATTTCCTTTGAACACTTGTACAGATCGGACTCTAAATCCAGGGAAGACCCATAAAGCTACCGTTAAATGCAAAAAAGTCCAGTGTTACCGGACTTTTTTACATCTCATTCAAATATCAATAGAAATTCCCAGTACCATCAGTGTAAAATTCGATATATGCTTCATAGGGAAAATAAGACATACCGCCGGCACCATTTCTAACACCAATTAAACTAGTAGAATTAACTGCCAATGTCCTATCGTTATCAATTTTTGTGGACTCATAGTTTACATTTGAAACAGCAGTGTCACTATCCAAACCATACATATAAAAACCATTGACCGTTCCGAATTTTCTCTCTACTTTGTCATAAGAAACATATGCACCGAGGTAACCAGTTAAATTACCAAATTTCACATCTGTAGCTGCCGTGCTTGTTTCAATAGCCATAGGAGCTATCTCGCTTTTTTCTATACTTTCAATTTTTTCTATTTTGTAATTAGACTCTGCTAATGCTTGCGCCCATAATTCCTTTGCTTTTTTATTGTGAGCAGCAAGGTCTGCTAAGAAATCATTTAACTCTTCTTCAGAATTAACTTCTACTGTGAAAAGGACATCTTTTTCACTTACTGGTTCTTGTACGGCAGACAATGATGTAGCGTTGGCTGCAAAAGGAATTGAAAGGCAAAAACTTAGAACCAAGGCACTCGAAAACAATCTTTGGAATACTTTTTTCACTAGTATTACCTCCTATTTTTCTTGTTTATTAGTTATTACTGCTTTAATACCAAGGATTAGCGAAATAACATTAATAGAAATAACGCACGACAATAGCGCAATATCACCACTGCCATATGGCGGAAGGATATTGAAATATAGCAACCTTAAAAAAACTGCAAGCGGGAACGACAATAAACTAAGAAGTATGCTTGGTAATAGTGTTTTCATGAATATCACACCCCCTGTCAAAAATACCATTTTATGTATAATAGATCAACCCTTTTTTGATAATTCAAATTATATTGAGACTTACGAAGTGGTTTTCACATGTAACAGCGTTCAGGTAGTAATCAAGTTTTGGTAGCGGATCATCAATCGTAGCGTATACAATTCATCAACGTGGTAGCTGGCTGAAGCTTGGATTTTGTATACAAAATCCAAGCAACGTGCGAGATCCAGGGCGACTTTTTGTATACAAAAACAAAAGCAGCCCGCGCAGATCACGCAAGGCTACCAACAGGCAGATAAACCATTTTTGGACGGACGATATATTTATGAGCCGAAGATCGATGGTCATAGATTGATTCTGACACGAAGTAACGGAGTCACACGCCTATTTACACGTCACAATAACGACGTGACTGCGAAGTACCCCGAACTCATTACAGACGGTCCCGACATGATCCTGGACGGCGAACTCGCAGTAATGGACCCGAACACGGGAATTCCTGACTTTGAATTAACGATGTCGCGATTCCAGTCGAAGCGATCGCAGCTACCGATATCTTACGTCGTGTTCGATATCCTACATTATGATGGAGCTGACCTTAGAGGATTGACTCTAATGGAGCGTAAAGCCGTCCTGGACCGGGCAATAGCGGACACTCCAACCATGAGTAAAATTGCGTACATCAACGGTCGAGGCGAGGACTTATGGGACGCAATTGTTGCTAGAAACATGGAGGGCATAGTCGCCAAGCTCAAGGACGGGCGATACCACTCGGACAAACGAACTGACGATTTTATAAAGGTCATTAATTATTCGTATGCTGATGTCCATATTGCTGGCTGGCGAAAAGGTGATTTCGGATGGCTTGCACACTTTAATGGCAGACCAGCAGGCGTGATTGAACTTGGAGTTCCACCTACTCATAAGCAGGCGTTCTATGGAGTGGCAAAACAGTTGATTACTGGCGAGGATCGGGACCACGTTTACATTCAGCCGCAGATAAAAGCAAAGGTGAAATTTCGGAACTGGACAAAGAGCGGAATGCTTCGTTCACCTGTATTCGTGGATTTTATCCTGACAGCATAGACCAGCTTCTTAAATTTGAGGCACCTTCTCATTATCGGGAAGGTGCCTCGATGTGTTATTTGGTATATTCCATCACTTCAAAGGATTGGATCTTGCTAAATGCTACATAATCTTTTCGTGAAGTAAACGGTCCTTTATTAAAGTCTTTATCGAACATATACGTTTCTTTTCCACGTCCATCTGCACGGTCATTGTACCAGTCGATGAAGTCTTGAACTTCGGATGCTGTTAAATCGAACTCTTTCTCAAGACCACTGATCATCTTGATAACAAGAAGTGCGTTATCACCTGTCGGTTCTGGTTCAGGTTCTGGCTCTGGATCGGTTGGAGTATCTTCATTGACATATAAATCAACTTCTAAAACGTGTTGAGGAGCGGTGTGATTATTAAAAAAAACAACCATTCCTACACCTGTTAATCTTGTAGGTAATTTATAAATCCCATTTTCCCCTACTAGATCTGTAATGTAGTAGCCAGCTATATACTTTCCGTTTACGTCGTTGAAAGTTACAGAAAAGCGTTGATCAACGTGACCATCGATGATGACCTTAAAGCTATCAATTGTTTGTTCGGACGAAAAGTGATAAGTTATTGAATCAGTTATAGATGTATTATTCACTCCTGCTTGCAACGTTACTCCAGTACTCAAATCTGAGTCGGTGACAAGATTAGTTTCGCCGTGAAAATTGGTTGGACTAGAACCGGTTTTCAGAGTTTTACCACTTAATAATGATATCGGTGCAGCAGCTACTACTGAAACGAGAAGTGTGGATAATAATGTGACTAATAGTAGTGTTATAAGCGGTCTTAATTGTTTCAAATTCTACAACTCCCTTTTAAGTAATGTATAAATCTTACCAAGACTGAGAATGGGAAATGTAGTCTTATGTTTGGTTTTTTATAGCCATATACTTAAGAGTTGAATAACAAACCCGTCCCTGTTTTAAGGAGACGGGTTTTCATATTTTATTCTCCTATATCTGCGAATCTCTTAATTCGTACACCGATTTCATCACGAACTCGTTGAAACTCAGACCATTCTTTACCAGCGGGATCATCAAATCCCCAATGGACACGTTTTACATGAGAAGGAGTGGTTGGACAAACGGAATCTGCATGGCTGCATAATGTCACGACGAGATCCGCATTGTTCAATATATCAGGGTCAATGACATCAGATGTTTGACTGGAAATGTCTATGCCAACTTCTTTCATCGCTTGAATGGCATTTGGATTGACACCATGGGCTTCAATTCCAGCAGAGAAAACATTCCACGCGTTGCCCAAGTATTTCTTTCCCCATGCTTCCGCCATTTGGCTTCGGCAAGAATTTCCAGTACATAAAAAGTAGATTGTTTTTTTGTTTTCCATGATGTACACACCTTTTCAGCTTCAATTAGGAAATGCTGGAAAAATACTTGCGCTTGAACCATAAAGCTACATGAACCAATGCAATCATCACAGGTACTTCAACAAGAGGACCGATGACGGCTGCAAAGGCGGCACCTGAATGAATCCCAAACACTCCGACTGCCACAGCGATAGCTAATTCAAAGTTATTACTGCCTGCTGTGAAAGCAAGCGTCGTAGTAACGGGATAATTTGCTCCAATCTTTTTCCCCATATAGAAAGAGATAAAGAACATGAGGATGAAATAGATGAGAAGTGGAATGGCGATGCGAACAACATCAAGAGGAACACTTACGATGTTTTCTCCTTGTGTTGAGAACATGACAATGATGGTAAAGAGTAAGGCAATCAGAGTCATAGGGCTAATTTTTGGGATGAACACTTTCTCATACCAATGTCTGCCTTTCACTTTTACAAAAGTAAAGCGTGTCAGCATACCTGCAAGAAAAGGAATACCCAGGTAAATAAACACCGATTTTGCCACTTCCGCCATCGTAATGCTAATGACGGCACCTTGAATCCCAAGCCATTCCGGAATTACGGTGACAAAGACATAGGCATATACTGAAAAGAAAAGCATCTGAAACACAGAATTGAAAGCTACTAGCCCCGCAGCATATTCTGTATCTCCTTTTGCGAGGTCATTCCACACGATCACCATAGCGATACATCGTGCCAATCCAATCATGATCAGCCCAACCATGTATTCTGGTTTATCTGGCAAGAAAATGATGGCTAATAAAAACATCAAAACCGGGCCTATAACCCAGTTTTGAATAAGGGATAGTACAAGAACCTTAAGGTCTTTAAATACACGTCCTATTTCTTCATATCTAACTTTTGCTAAAGGGGGGTACATCATCAGGATTAAGCCTATGGCAAGTGGTATAGATGTTGTACCAATTTGTAAGCTATTTAATCCATTTGTGAAAGTAGGAAAGAAAGTTCCGATAATAATCCCTATTGCCATAGCAAGGAATATCCAAAGGGTCAAGAAGCGATCTAAAAATGATAATTGTTTCATTGAGCCTCCCACTTTGTCTTAGCAGCAAGAATTGGTTGCTTCTGTTTTTGAATCTACGCAGCAGGATGCGGACTCGATTTTATGAACGTCACTGTCAGACTTTGTGTAGAAAAATTCCCACTCATTACCATCTGGATCAGTAACCCAAAATTTATCCTGCACAGCATAACAACATGTCGTATCCATTTCGTCACGAGCGAAAAAGCCTTCTTTTTCTAGTCTTTCCTTATGAGTAAGGATTTCATTTGCACTTTCAACCTGGAATCCGAAGTGGTTAACTTGATTTCCACTTACAGCATCTCGAACATTCAATGTAAAGTTCAGTCTTGGGGTTTCAAGCAAGAACTTAGCATAATCAGGTTTTACCTTTACAGGATTGACACCAAAAACCTTCTGATAAAACTCAATAGATTTCTCCAGATTGGTAACGTTAACGCCAACATGTACATACTTCATTTCATTAAGCCTCCTTTAATTTAAAAGCTATTAATCAAAAAAAATTGATGTAAGGTCTAAAAAAATTTAGCAGCAGCTACCTTTGCCTGTTTTCCTAAAGATACAACAAAGCTCTTCCGATAAGAGGTGATTCACTTCATCATCATTCAAATCGTAGTAACTCCAGGTACCTTTTGTCTCTTTGATAATCAGGTTGGCCTCCAGTAATATCTTGAGATGATACGATAATTTAGATTGAGGCATGTCAAAAACCTCGGTAAGGTCACATACGCATGTTTTACCTCTCTGGCAAAGCTCATACATAATTTCTAAACGTTTCTGATCGGCGAGAGCTTTGAATTTTTTCTCATATAGCTCCAACTTATGCTTGATGTCATTCATGGATTACAACCTCATTCATCAATTTTTCTTGATGCATTTATTATATGCATGATTGCCAAGAAGATGCAATGATTAAATCAATTTTTTTTGATGTAAGCTATTTTTCGTTAAGTGACAGGTTCAATAGTTATCCTAGAAAAGTAGCAATGAACGCTGCCGATTTTATTGAGGAGGTAGTGAACCCGTCCCTATTTTGATAAGACGGGTTTACACGATTTATAATCACTTAATGGTTACATAAGAATATGTACGGTGATCCCTGGAAAGAGCAAAGGTTTGCTTGGGATTGATCATACATGAAGAGGGGCGGGAAACCGCCTCTTCATTTTTTTTTTTTTAGTGGATTCACCTTCATGCCTAAACAGCCATATCATGATCAAAGGCATTTGCATAGGATGCAGGGAATTGCTGCCTGAATTCCTGTAAGAAAGGGTGAATCCAATTTGGCCTGCCCATTTTTTCAGCCCGCAGTCGAATATAATACGGGAGGAACATCGCCTTCCAGCATTACTTCTGCCGATTTTAACAGAGACGGTCGCATAGACTTGGCCGTAGTGGATAGTGGGTCCAATGATGTTTCCATTCTTCTGAACAATGGGTCCGGCGTATTTTCCGTATCACAAACGATCCCCTTCAGTACTTTGTTTCCCGGGTCTTTATTAGGGCAAATTGTAGCAGCTGATTTAAATGAAGATGGTTCTATCGATTTGGCTGTTACAGATCAATCTTCCAATAACCGAGTTTTTATCCTTTTAAATATGGGGGATGGCACTTTTGCTGCACCTGTAGCCTATAGTACCGGTGTGTTTCCTGCTGTTTCCGAATCTTTTGCGATTGCTGTAGGGGACTTTGATGGTGTGAATGGTTTGGACTTAGCTATAGCAAATAGGGGCCAACTTGCAGGAACTAGTTCTATTACTGTCTTGTTGAATGATGGATCGGGTGTATTTAGTATGGCGGCAGGGAGTCCTTTTGACACGAACCCAGGATTGGCCCCAACTGATATTGTTGCGGCTGACTTTAATGGAGATGGACGCCTTGATCTGGCCACTGCCAATCGAGACACCAATGATGTAACAGTTTTTAGAGGGAATGGAAACGGTACGTTTCAAACTCCTGGAGTGAGTTTCTCTGTACTTCCCGGCGGCACATCCCCCAGTAGCCTTGTATCTGCTGACTTAAATGGTGATGGGTTTATTGATATTGCTGTCGCAAATAACGCAACGAGTAATGTAACCGTTTTTCTAAACGATAAATTCGGTTCTTTTACAGAAGCAGCAGGAAGTCCCTTTACCTTGGGCGCTAATGCATTTCCTTTTGATATAACAGCGGCTGACTTTAATTGTGATGGAGTCATTGATTTGGCTACCCCAAATGCAGGTTCTGATAACGTTTCTATTCTCATAAACAACGGGTCAGGAGGGTTCTCGACTCCCTTTCAGTTTCCTACAGGAGCAGGTCCTTTCAGCATTACAGTAGCTGATTTTAACGGAGACGGTAGAGTTGACATCGCTACTGCAAACGAGGATTCGAGCAATGTTTCTGTTTTGCTCAATGGATGCGTGCAGCCACCAACCTGCCCACCTGACATGGTCGTACCCTGCCCTATTGTAAACTATCCAACACCTGTTGCCACCTGCCCCGGAGTCACTGTTACCTGTTCTCCGCCTTCTGGCTCGCTTTTCCCAGTGGGAGATACTGTTGTCACCTGTACGGCACAAGATATATTTGGGAATACGGAAGTATGTTCATTTACCATCACGGTTATTGACGAGCCTCCAACCATCACTTGCCCTGAGGATATTACAATCCCTGTTTTACCCGGGCAAACTTCCGCTACGGTTACCTATGAAGTCACTGCCACTGATACTTGTGGGGTGACCTCTATTACCTGTCATGGGATCACACGGTCCTTTTCTCCTCCTGCCCCCATTGCAGTTGCAACTTTTACCATGGACTTTCCTGTAGGAATGACGATGCTTACCTGTACAGCCAGGGATCAGTCAGGAAATACGGCCTCTTGCAGCTTTGTTGTAACCGTCACTTCTGGGGTCTCCAACAGTATTCAGCCAGAAATCATTCGCGTAAAAAAAGTGTATGATTGGGTTGTCTTTCAATCTAATTTTAGGCTCATACTGGATTTAAATCATCGTCGTGATGATCAAGATAATCAAAAATGATGGAACCCGTTTCCTTACAAAGGGACGGGTTTTCTTCGTTTGTTTATGGCTTAATGGATATTGCTTCATTTCTTTAATCGGTATGGAACCGTAGCAATTTTTACATCCTGGCGGGCGAATAAATACGCGCGGATTAATAAACTCGTTTGGTTATGAAGTAAGTTATGCCACCACCGCTTGGTAATAAACTGTGGAATCATGACAGTAACATGATCCGTTTCTGCCTTTTTCCACTCAACCGTGTCAATAAACTTAAACAAAGGTCTTATGATACTGCGATAATGGGAACGCAGGACAATCAAACGCACGCCGGGATTCCAGAGTTCCCATTTTTCCTCCATTTTTTTCATGTCTTCATCACTGAATCCGACGTAGACAGCGACAATGTCGTCTGACAAGGATTGCGCATAACTAATGGTGTTTTTCACCACCTGCGAAATCCCAGCCACAGGAATAACGATAACACTCCCTTTTGGTTCGGGTTTGTCTGTTTCCATATCAAGGCGTAACTCATTTGCCAAATCTCTATAATGCTGATTTATCTTCCTGAAGATGAAAATGACGATAGGAAGGAACACAAAAATCGGCCATACCTGCGAGATTTTTGTAATGAAAAAGATCAGGCAAATGGTAAGGGTCGTTAGCATTCCCAACGTATTAATAACAAAAGGTGTGAGCCAACCTCGGGGCTTTTTGGAAATCCATCGTTTCATCATTCCAGCTTGTGACAAGGTAAACGGTATAAAAACACCAAGCGCATATAAAGGGATTAAGTTTTCCGTTTCTCCTTTAAATGCAATCACTAATACTGCTGAAAGAATAGCCAAGAAAATAATCCCGTTTGAAAAACCAAGACGATCTCCTCGAACCATAAACATATTTGGCATAAATCTGTCCTTGGCTAACATAAAGGCGAGTAAAGGAAAGGCTGCAAAAGCAGTATTAGCGGCCAGGAATAAAATAAGTGCTGTAACAGCTTGAATCGAGTAATACATGATCCCTCGTCCAAAAACAGTAGAAGCGATTTGAGATACCACCGTTTCCTTTGGGGTCGGTGAAATACCATACAAATAAGCCAACAGGCTAATGCCCATGAACATAACACCGAGGATAAGTC
Organism: Brevibacillus sp. MS2.2; assembly: GCF_013284345.1. Classification (NCBI taxonomy): domain Bacteria; kingdom Bacillati; phylum Bacillota; class Bacilli; order Caryophanales; family Paenibacillaceae; genus Brevibacillus; species Brevibacillus sp. MS2.2. The sequence goes on along the minus strand of NZ_JABSUZ010000009.1, from coordinate 131,799 downwards.
CCATCATGATAAGCGTTAGTGCTGCATTTTTCGGTGCGGGGTCCCTGAAGTTGGGAATGGCATTGGATACGGCTTCTACCCCTGTTAATGCTGAACACCCTGAACTAAATGCTCTCAATAGAAAAAATATAGATATACCTGGAACAACTGCCCCATATGCTGGGGGATGGGCTTGCACATTTCCCACCATCCATTGATATCCGCCGCCAATAATTAAGACGAGAATAGCGACAACAAACAAATAAACAGGGTACATTAAAATCGTTGCCGATTCTGTAATTCCACGTAAATTTAATACCGTTACGATGGCAATCATGAACAGAGCAATAAGAACGCGATGTTCATGTAGCATTGGAAATGCCGAAGTAATAGCGTCCGTAGAAGCAGACGTACTAACAGCAACCGTTAAAATGTAGTCCACGAGCAAAGAGCCACCTGCAACCAGTCCAGTAGTGGTTCCTAAATTGTCCTTTGCGACAATGTATGCTCCACCACCAGTTGTATAAGCAAAGATGGTTTGGCGGTAAGACAAAATGAGTATGGTTAAAAGACCAACAACCGCAATGGAGATGGGAAGAGAGTACCACATCGCTACTGCACCCAAAGTAATTAACACGAGAAGAATCTGTTCTGTTCCGTAAGCGACAGAAGATAGAGCATCAGATGAAAGAACCGCCAAAGCTTTTACTTTATTTAACTTTTCTTCGGCAAGTTCACTTGATTTCATAGGTCTACCGAGCAAAAATCGCTTGAATTCTGAGATCATGTGTATTCCCCTTATCTGCCATTTCCCGTTAGTTTTCCCACTACCACAATAAAATTAGTCAAATGATGATGGTCACTTGCGAGTAAAAAGAAAACGGGTTTTTGCCCTTTGGACAAAACCCGTTACCATCATGTAGTTAGACTCACCTAAATTCCCTATGGCATGGATGTTTCTTTTGGACAAGCAGTCTCATCATTTGAGCAGGAAAGTCCTCGCTCACTCTTCTAAAGCTTTTTCTTTAAAAGAAGGAACCTGAATACATGATGATAGAATAATACAAATACCATAATGCAAAACTAAAAATTGACATGACACCAACTAGAAGAGGGGTGTTCCTTGATGACAACAAGTAAAACGAATCCTAAGGTTGATGAATTTTTAAGCAAGGCGAAAAAGTGGAAGGCAGAATACGAGAAGCTCAGAAGTATTGTTCTTGACTGCGAGTTGACCGAAGATTTTAAGTGGATGCATCCTTGTTACACGTTTGAGAAAAAAAACATCGTTTTAATACATGGATTTAAAGAATATTGTGCGCTACTGTTTCAAAAAGGTGCCTTGTTAAAAGATCCAAATGGGATTCTCATCCAACAAACGGAGAATGTACAGTCTGCGCGCCAGATCCGGTTCACCAATGTGGACGAAATCATGGAAATGGAATCTATTTTGAAGGCCTATATTCAGGAAGCCATCGAAGTTGAAAAAGCCGGTTTGGAAGTGGACTTTAAAAAGCATGAAGAATACAACGTTCCTGAAGAATTTCAAAATAAATTGGATGAAATCCCTGCCTTGAAAACTGCTTTTGAAGCATTGACTCCGGGACGGCAAAGAGCATACCTTCTTCATTTTTCCGCACCCAAGCAAGCCAAAACGCGAGAGTCAAGGGTTGAAAAATGTATCCCCCAAATTCTCGAGGGAAAGGGATTAAATGATTAGTATATTTGATGAGATATGAATGGAGAAGAGGCGGGAGAACCGCCTCTTTTTTGTTTTTGTATTCGTTTCATTCCGATATCAGGAATAGTATACTTTTTCTATTTTATATAATGTCTGCTCGATGGTTGGGCAGAGATCGGCATTTCCTTTGTAGAATTTCAAGCGGAAGTACAAGCTTTTCAAAAAATTCTTTATATTGATTTTTTGTTTAAAGGCAGGAAGAAATTCGGAACTCTTATCCACATCACCAAAACTATGGATCCATTTCTCTACATAACTCGGGCTAAGTACTTTTCTATTCATAACACTGACAATGGCTGTTACCATTCTCTCATCTTCCCCATCGGAGTAAATTCGATCGGTTATGGTCATCTTTTCATAAACCAAATCGAGAATGGTGATGAGGTCATTTTTATCCAGTTCGGAACATTGAGCTAAATCGTCTAATGCATCCGCTGCATGGGCTATGGCATGAGCCCAGCCTTTTTCTTCATCATATCCTCGGTAATCTCGCTCTTCTCGTACGCTGAAAAATACTTTCTCTTTTATCTCATGGATGTTCTCTCTGGAGAGAAAGGGTGATTCTCTATGCCTCATGAGGAGTAGTGGTATGACTAGCATAGAGAAAGAACGGGTAAAGACAGAGTCTGTATTTGTTTCACCAACCTTAAAAAGCAAATGGTTTTTATCTAGAATGATTGGTATCAGTTGTTCTAGTTCGCTTGCAGTTAGAGAATTACCGGGAATCCAATGTGATAAGGTTGTATAAATGAGGTCATCACGTAATGTGGCATCCAAAGAACCAATTTCATTTATCATTTCTAATACGAATGGTAATGTATCGGGTGGTGCTTGGTAGCCATTTTCTTTTATGAATATCAACTTTTCTTTTACATTCATTTTACACGCTCCCACTTTTCATTTTTCGAACTGACTTTACGGCTTTACTTTGTAATTTCTGTAATTTTAGGTTTCGACATAATTAGGTTATCACCCTTCCAAACATGGGTAGTTCTGACTGTGGTGCGGTGAGAAGTAGCAGTACAGCAAAAAAAATACGAAGAGAACCGAACCTTTTTCCGATCGAGAGACAATATAGGGTGTAAGTTGCTTACTCAGGAGGGCCCTCTGAATGGAAAATGAAGAGATGTACCAATTACTTATAAAAATGAAAGAGGGTGACGAACAGGCATTTCATAGGGTGTATGATGCCACCTTTCAGGACGTATACCGGACCGTCTCCTTTCTGGTGGATCATAAGCAGGATCGGGAAGATGTCATGAATGAAATCTATATGCAAATGTGGACCTCACTTGCTAATTACGATACGAACCGTCCTTTCCAGTTCTGGCTGCATGGCCTGGTAATCCGTCAAGTGCAGAGATTTCGGGTCAAGAGCTGGAGGAGATTCCGCATTTTTGAACGCATTCGTTCCTTCTCCCACGAAGAGTCTTATTTGGATGAACATACTGCGTTGATGGATGGAACCAACCAAATGATATCCCAGTCCATACGAAAACTGACCGACAAACAGCGGACAGTGATTATCTTCCGCTTTTATCACGACTATACTCTTGAGGAAATTGCGACTTTGCTTGATATTCCGCTGGGTACAGTAAAGTCCAGATATCATGCTGGCCTCCAGGCGCTTCGAAAATACTTAGGGAATCTCCCCCTGGAAAGGATGGAAAAGATCAATGACTATTGAACGCAAAATCCGTGAACATCTGCACGAAGAGGCAGAAACGATGGAGTGCCCGCCGGCCATTTCCAAACGTATAGAACAATCCTATTCTCACTATTTGCAACGAAAAAGGAGCGAAATAACTATGAAAAAACGATTAATTGGTGGAATTGTTGCTGCTGCGATTTTGATTCCAACCGCAGCATTTGCAGCACCTGTTGTGATTGACATGCTTACTCGAGCACCAATGACTTCTGAACAAGTCAAGCTGGATGAGGCTGGGAAAGCAACACTTGAGAAGCTGTATCGTGCCATTCCCGAAACAAAATCGTTTGAGATTATTCATGCAAGCTACCTTGGAGACCCCAATGATTCAACCAAAAAGGTACAACTAAGCATCGTCTTGCAGGAAAAAGGAGGAACTGGCAAAAAGATTACCCTCCATACAAACGGTATTACGGATGAGATTCAAGACCTGACGCAAGAGAATTGGGAGCCTAAGGAGAAACCACTCATTACTTTACCCGATCAGGAAATCAAGGGGAAGGTAGATCAGCTTATTGATCAATTGTACGGCAACATCAAAGATTACGAGGTTGCCATGGAGCAAATGGACAATCCCAATCAAAAAACATTTATCTTGAATTACACCAAGAAGGGATCAGGAGGAGAGGGTTACCAAGCATTTGTTCAAGGTAATACAATTAGTCTTTCTCCGGTAGCGCCTACACCTTCAAACAGTGAAGTAGAAGGTTATTTCTCCAGAGACGGTAAGCCTGATTATTATGCTGATAATTTTATAAACGATGAAAAACTGTTTGCTCTACTAAAAATGAGCCCGACGGAGTTAAAAGAAGAACTAGCAAAAGGAAAATCTGTTGTGGAGGTTGCAGCCTCGAAAAATATCTCGAAACAACAAGTCATTGATGTGATTGCAAGAACACAGGCTGAAGGACAGCTTCAAGATGGAAAAAATAAAGTAACGATCAGCGATGATTTACTGAAACAAATGATGAAAGAAGTTGAACCAAAAGTCGTACAAATAATTGAACACAAAACGGAAACGAAATGGTAGAAATAGCAAGTCAAGGTGGAGGAAAAAGAGGCGGGAAACCGTCTCTTTTTTTGTTTTACAAAATATGTATATTGATATAAAGTTAACAAGGAATGGAAAAATATCGATGTGATGAAATCCGTAATGATCCGATGAAATCAACGGGAATAGATAGAGGAGGAACATGTGTATGAAGCAAAGTAGGACAAAAGGATTTTGGAAACGATTGTCGATTCTCTTGCTTTCATCCTTACTCGTACTAGGCAATATTGCAGATGAGAGTACACTGGTACAGGCGGCTGAGCAAAAATCAGAAAAGATTCTTTCAGAACAAGAGGCTATTGAATACGCCAAGAAATGGGTGACTATTCCCGAAGGCTATGAGTATGACTATGGAGAATACATCGAACCGTATGACGACTTTACACCTTATGCGGGATGGGGCCTTAGTTGGCATCATTCAGATAAATCAAGTGTCGGCTATAAAATTCATCCTGTCTCAGGGAACCTGTTAAGCTATCATCAATATGATGACAAAGACAGCGAAGCCCCTGGCTCTGCTACAACGAATAGCAAGCAAATTGCTCTTGAGGGAGTAATGAAGTTTCTCACAAAAGTCATTCCTTCTGAGGAACGAGCGAATTTAATAGAGCCAAATGAAGTCGATTACAAGAGCGACGGTACGTACTATTTTAAATTTCAGAGAGTAGAGAATGGGATTCCTTTTAAGGACAATTATATCGCTGTAACCGCGCGAGGAGACGGAAAGGTTCTGCGATTTAATCGATTATGGTATGAGGGGGAGTTGCCTGACGCAAGCCAAATCATATCGGAAAAGGAAGCGCGCGAGCTGTTGGAACAAAAAACGGAGCCAACCTTGTATTATGAGAGTTTTTCCAGTAGAGATCATGGGGAGAAATACATGTTAGTCTACGGTTACCTACCAACCGATCCGCAAATGGTAGATGCGATCTCAGGCGTGATGATCGATGGCGATGGGGCGGTGGCGAAACCAAAGCAACCGTTCAAGAGTTTGAAGGAAATGCCCGCTGCTTCAGCTCCAAAGGCGGCGAGTCATAAAGATGTAGCAATTACCCGTGAGCAGGCGGAGGCAAGCGCAATCCATCTCCTGCAAACGAAGCTCCGTCATCAGTTGGCAGATATTTATATGCTTGATCCACAGCCGTATGATGGAGGTCCGAGGGGGAAGGAGACGAATTGGCGGGACTATAAAGTGCATTTTGGATGGTTGAAAAATGGTATTCTGATTAGGTACGCAAGATTTGAAATAGCTGTCAACTCGTCCTCAGGCAGCAGTATTATAGGGGATGAGAAGCTTACCTCGCCCGTTATTCTCGACAATAACATGCAGAGAGTAGACCTGGCTTTTGCGAAAAAAACGGAGCAAGCCGTGAAAAAATCGCTCGAACTCTACTACTTGCTACCGGATTTAGACTTTAACGAGGTAGAGGAACCAAAACCGCGGCTTGTTTACCGCCTCAGCGGAGACAAAGGAGTTGTCGACGCACACACAGGAAAATGGATCAGTTCCTTAAAAGGTAAAGAATGAAAAAACGGCCGTCATTGGTTAGTCTTACCACTAACTCTCTGACAGCCGTTTTTTCTATTATGTCTACTGAGTGATTCCGAGCATTTGCTTCATATCTTCTTGGGCGTCACCAATCAACTGGATGTGGAACAAGTCTTGCAGTACTTGCAGAACCCCGGGCTGAATGAACTCAGGCAATTTTGGGCCAATCCGTATATCTTGTATCCCCAGGCTAAACAGACCGAGCAGGATGGCAACCGCTTTTTGTTCAAACCAGGAAAGAACGATACTTACCGGCAGCTCGTTCACTTCACACTCGAAGGCATCGGCTAATGCAGCCGCAATCGTAATGGTAGAAACCGAGTTATTGCACTGTCCCAAATCGATATATCTTGGGATGTCGGTACCTGGCACGGTGCCGAAATCTACATCGTTAAAACGGAATTTTCCGCAGGAGGTAGTAAGAATGACGGTTTCTGGCGGTAAGGACGTAGCCAATTCACGGTAATACTCGCCCCCCTTGCCAGGAGCGTCACAACCAGCGATAACGAAGAAGCGTTTGATCTGTCCTTCCTTGACTGCCTGAATGATTTCAGGGGCGATGCCGAGAACTGTTTTGTGATGATACCCGGTCGTCAATGTCAGTTCCGATTCGATGGAGACTTCAGGGAGAGTCAATGCTTTTTCAATGAGCGGCGCAAAATCGTTATCTACAATTTTCGTCACGTTCTCCAAACCGGTTATATCATAGGAAAAGAAACGATCGGCGTAGCTGCCTCGAATAGGCATCACACAGTTTGTTGTAGCCAATATGGCACCTGGAAATTTCTCGAACAATTGGCGTTGATCGTACCATGCTTTCCCGATGTTTCCTTTCAAATGAGGATATTTCTTCAGTGCGGGGTAGCCATGTGCGGGCAGCATTTCGGAATGCGTATACACATTGATTCCTTTGCCTTCTGTTTGCTTTAACAGCTCTTCGAGAGCAAACAGATTGTGTCCCGTAACAACGATGCATTTTCCTTCGATTTTATTTTGTGAGACTGTGATTGGCTGCGGGACTCCGAAATGATCCGTATGAGCTCGATCCAAAAGCTCCATGACTTTTATGGCGGCTTTGCCTACTTTCATGGCCATTTGCAAATGTTCATCCAAGTTAAAATTCACATTCGTCAATGTAAAATAGAGGGCTTCCTGAGTAATCCCATCCACTTCAGGATCGATATAGCCGAGTTGACGAGCATGTGTGGCATAAGCTGCAATTCCTTTTAAAGCAAAAATTATTGTATCCTGAATACTCGCAAGATCTTCATTCTTTCCGCAAACGCCGATGACCTTACAACCACCTGTCGGAGTCTGTTCACATTGATAACAAAACATGTATAATCCACTCCTTCGATTCAAGATTTCGCTTTGATTATAAGCGGATCGTCTGGAAGGAGCTGTGATTAAAATCACAACGAAACCAAACTTTGCCTCTTATCATAGTGGATGAAGAAGATTTCCCAAGTGAGGGGTGTTGTTTATGGTACGAAAATGGCAGTTGCCGTTACAGACGTTGAGTCTTACGGTCGGTTTCATGGTATGGGTCATTCTGTCATCGCTCATGCCTTTTATCAAAGAAACCGTACCCATGAGTGCAAGCGAAGTGGCGTGGGTGACAGCGATTCCTGTTCTTCTTGGATCGTTGCTGCGAATCCCTGTTGGATATTGGAGTAACCGATTTGGCGCGAGAATTTTATTTAGCATAAGCTTTCTTTTGCTGCTGGCTCCTGTTTTTTATATTAGCCAGGCGACCACTTATACAGATTTGTTAATCGGCGGGCTATTTATAGGGATAGGCGGGGCGGTGTTTTCCGTTGGTGTCACGTCTCTACCTAAATACTATCCGAAAGAAAAGCATGGTTCTGTAAACGGAATCTACGGTATGGGGAATATTGGTACAGCAATCACCACCTTTGCAGCGCCAGTTCTGGCTAAATCATTTGGATGGGCCACTACTGTACAGATGTTCATGCTATTGCTTGTGGGATTTGCTGTGCTTACCTTCTTGATGGGGGATAAAAATGAACCTAAGGTAGTGACTCCCCTTGGTCAGCAGATCAAGAGTGTCTATAAAAACGAAAAGCTATGGTTAATCAGTTTGTTCTACTTTATTACGTTTGGTTGCTTCGTTGCTTTCACCGTGTATCTCCCGAATTTTTTAGTGAGCCATTTCCAATTGGATAAAGTAGATGCAGGGATGAGAACAGCAGGGTTCATTCTTTTGGCAACACTTGCAAGACCATTGGGAGGCTGGCTAGGTGATAAGTGGAATCCCTTCAAGGCATTGATAATTGTGTTTGCCGGGCTCGCCTTGTCTGGTATTGTCTTATCGTTTTCGCCATCGATTTTGATGTATACGGTAGGGTGCTTGATGGTGGCGACATGTGCTGGAATCGGTAACGGAGCCGTGTTCAAATTAGTGCCGATGTATTTCTCGCGGCAAGCAGGGATTGTAAATGGGATCGTATCTGCGATGGGGGGATTAGGAGGCTTTTTCCCGCCGTTGATCTTGACGATGTTGTTTAATTTGACCGGGCATTACGCGATTGGTTTCATGGCGTTATCTCAGTTTGCACTGGTAAGTTTGGTTTTGGTGATGTGGATGTTTTATCAAGAGAAGCTGCAGCTCGCCGCAACCATCATGGAAAAGACGGGAGAGGCGATACTGATTACCGATACACGAGGAGTTATTAAAAGTGCGAACCACGCTTTTACGAAAGTGACCGGTTATGAGATGAATGAGGTGATTGGCAAGTCCCCCAATATTTTAAAATCAGGCAGACAGGGTGCGGACTTCTATCAAAAGATGTGGGACTCGATCAAGAAGAATGGCTATTGGCAAGGAGAGATCTGGAATCGCCGGAAAAATGGAGATCAGTATCTCCAATGGTTAACGATCAGCGCGATTAAAGACGATGCAGGAGACGTCGAGTACTATGCTGGCATGTTCAGTGAGCTCGCGGAGCAAAGACATGGATAAAGAAACTTGAATCACTCATGAAAAAAAGTCTTGGACGGACAAGTCCAGGACTTTTTTTGTGCACGAAAATATGTAGAGTTTGCTCACATTTGGCAAATATCAGGAGGGCAGTCATCACAATAAATCGCTTCTTTTAAATAGGCAAGGTCCTTAATCAAGATATGCCCGTGGGGAAGCAGATCGATAGAATCCTGTTTTTTCAGATCGGAAAGCATCCGGTTGACACTTTCTCTTGTCAGACCAATGAATTGCGCCAAATCACGATTGGTAAGGGAAAGGTCGATGAGGATTCCGTCGGGGTGTGGCTTGCCGTACGTGTTACTCATGCGGATGAGCGTTGAATACAAGGCGCCGATTTTGCCATTGAGTAGCAAATCACGAAATTTGGACTGCATCCGCCTGTTCATCAATCCCATCCAACGCAGGAAGTCTACGCAAAATTGACCGTTTTTGATGAGCATTTTTTCCAACCCTTGTCGCGGGATGATCCATATCTCACCCTCCATCAGCATGGTGCCTGTGGAGGTGTACGTTAATTCCTGTTCGAAGAGCCCGGAGACGCCGACTAGCTCTCCAGCACCAAATACTTGCAGTGTTAGTTCTTTTCCATCATTTGTGTTCTTTGTGAGCTTGATTTGGCCCGACGAAATTAAGAATAGCTGATCGGCTCTTTCACCATCCAAAAAAAGAACGGCTCCGGGAACGAAATTTTTCCGAACAGAAAACGTTTCAAGGCTATTCACAAAATCGGAAGAAATCTGCTCCACAAACGTTGTGCCATTTCCGGTCATGTGGGGTCCCCCCTACAACAAGGATACAAAGGTAACTCATTATATCATCCGAAATCGATGGTTGGGGGTAGGAAAATCGTCCTGATTGTGGCAGTGGTGTGAGGTAAATCACAACCTGGGTTACGAGCCGTTGCTACAATGGTCTCGAGCGAAAGGAAAAAATGAGCAGCAGCAGGGAGGGTGTTGTATGAACTATCTATTTGCTTCCAAAGTGGCGAAGCGTGCTTTTATCATCATTGCTTGCTTGTTCGTCTTAAGTTACGTGGGAACACGTTTTTTCACGCATATTGATTTGGCGCTTTACGGCTATATGGTGGGAACGCTTGTCTTTATCGGAGGTTTCCTTTATCGATTTTCTGCTTGGGCAGATCGCCCGCCAACGAATGTCATTTTGAAAAAGGGGCTACGCCTTCTCTTTCGTAAAAACACGGCAAATACAACGGTGGATCATCTGGCCATCTATCGCTTTATTTGGAATCGGGGATGGTACCGCTGGACACAGCATATTTTGCTGGGATGGGGATGCATCTTGGCCGCGTTTGTCACCTTTCCGTTAGTGTTTGGCTGGATGTATTTCACGATGACGGACAATGGCTACTATCAGGTCGTGTTCATGGGTGTGGATGTTCTGACCGTACAAGCGGATGGCTGGGTTGCTTTTCTCTTTTACAACGCATTGAACATTACTGCTTTTATGGTCATCGGCGGAGCAGTCATGGCTTTGTATCGCAGACACAAGAACATGCAGGCACGGGCTGAACAATCCTTTGTCTACGACTTTTTGCCTTTATACCTGCTACTGTTTATCAGCGTGACAGGCTTGATGTTAACCGCAAGCAACATGTTCTTAGGCGGCTTTGGGCACCCGGTCATTTCAGTCACGCATCAATTTGCCGTGATTGTGACGTTGATTTATCTGCCATTCGGAAAACTGGCTCACATACCGTTCCGTCCCATGAGTGTGTTTGCACGAAATTATCGCGAGCACTATGGGGAACAGGAAATGAAAAAGTGCAAAGTGTGCAGCAATGAGTTTGTTTCTGCGGAACAATCGGCAGATGTAATCAGCGTGCTGGGTAAAAACGAAATGGCTTTTCAAATGGAAGAAGGATTCCACTTGGCTGAACTTTGCTTGCCGTGCCGCAGAAAATACCGGATGTTCCGCTTCACAGGAGTTCCTACGCACGAGATCAATGCCAGGGAGGCAAATCAACATGCCAAAGGATAAATTTTTTAAAGTAATGGAAAACAAGATACATCCGAACGAGAAATTGGTCAGCACGCACTGCTGCTACTGCGGTATGCAATGCGGAATGAACCTGCGTGTAGATACAACGACGAACAAGATTATCGGAGTGGAGCCACGGTACGATTTCCCTGTCAATCTGGGTAAGATGTGCCCAAAAGGGGTGACGGCCTATCAGCAGGTGAACCATCCGGATCGGATACAGCGGCCGTTGATTCGAACAGATGCATCATTAAAAGGCACGGCAGAAGGTTTTCGGGAAGCGTCATGGGAAGAAGCACTTGACTTGATCGTTTCCAGGTTCAAGGAGTTGCAGCACAACTATGGCAAAGATACCTTGTCTGTTTACTCTGGCGTTTCCATGACGAACGAAAAATGCTACCTCACGGGTAAGTTTGCGCGGGTCGCCCTGCAAACCCGCTATATCGACTACAATGGACGCTTCTGCATGTCCTCCGCTGCGGCCGGATTGAATCGAAGCTTGGGGATTGACCGCGGTTCTACCGTTCCGTGGACGGACATTCACCAAACAGACTGCTTGTTTTTGGCCGGTTCAAACGCGGCTGAGTGTCATCCAACCAGCATGTTCCGTATTTGGGAAGTGCAAAATCGGGGTGGCTATCTGATCGTAGCCGATCCAAGGGAAACGCCTTTGGCACGTCGAGCTGATATTCACCTGGATCTGCGACCCGGTACAGATTTGGCGCTGGCAAACGGAATCGTTCATCTCCTGATCAAGAATGGGCATATTGATGAAGACTTTATTCGAAATCATACGAATGGTTTTGAAGAAACAAAAGAAGTGGTTGCTACCTTCACACCAGAGTATGTCAGCGAAATAACAGGGGTTTCGGTGGAGAAGATTGTGCGGGCTGCCGACATTTTCGGGAGAGCACCCGAGGCGATTGTGATGTTTTGCCGTGGTGTGGAACAGCAGTCGAAAGGGACGGACAACGTATCGGCCTATACCAACATGTCGCTCGTCACAGGCAAGATTGGCCGTCCAAAATCGGGTGTGGCAACCCTTACTGGTCAAGGAAACGGTCAGGGAGGGCGGGAACACGGGCAAAAAGCCGACCAATTGCCTGGCTACCGCAAGCTCGACAATCCTGAACATGTGCGTGAAATAGCATGTGCCTGGGGCATTTCCCCGGAAGAGATGCCGCAGAAAGGTGTCTCTGCCTATGAGATGTTCCAGTTGATGAAGGATAAAACGATTCGCAGCTTATACTTACTCTGCTCCAATCCGGTTGTAAGTGCGCCAAATCTAAACCATGTTCGGGAGTCCCTGAAAAGTCTGGATTTTATGGTTTGCTGCGACTTTTACTTGTCCGAATCGGCTGAATACGCCGATGTCGTTCTTCCCGTTACGACTTGGGCAGAGGACGATGGAACGACTACCAATCTAGAAGGACGCATCATTCGTCACCGTCAGGCACAGGAATGGTTTGCCGAATCCAAGCCTGACTGGTGGATTCAGATAGAAATCGCCAAAAGAATGGGGCGCGGACAATTCTTTACTCACTTGAAGTCTCCTCAGGATATTTTTCATGAAATACGTCAGGTCTCCAAAGGCGGAATAGCTGATTATTACGGGGTCACCTACGAGAAAATTGATCAAAACAATGGTGTTTTCTGGCCGTGCCGTGAAGAGGGTGACGAGGGGCAACCCCATTTATTTCTTGATAAAAAATTTTATCACCCGGATGGCAAAGCCAAAATATGTGCGTTGCCTTACCGCCCGCCAGCGGAAGAGCCGGATGAAGAATATCCTTTGCGGCTAACGACGGGACGAGTTGTGTTCCACTATTTGTCCGGGAACCAGACAAGACGAATCCCGTTTTTGAAAGACATGTATCCTGATCCTCTGCTAGAGGTTCACCCAAAAACAGCGACACGTTATGGGATTGAACACGATGAGCTGGTCACTCTGAAAACAAGAAGAGGCGAGGCACAGTATCGCGTGAAAGTTATCGAGGCCATTCGAGAGGATACGGTGTTTGTCCCGTACCACTGGGGAAAAGCGGAGTCTATCAATCTGCTGACCAATCCGGCTTTGGACCCTTACAGCAAAATGCCTGAGTTTAAAGCGTGCGCCGCGAAAATTATCAAGCACAAACATGGAGGAGTTCGCCATGGGTAAACAAGTCTTATACATCGAAATGGATAATTGCATCGGGTGTCGAAGCTGCTTGGCGGCGTGTACACAGTGTGGAGGTCACGACAACCGAAACCGAAACTACGTACTGGATGTGGACCCGTTTATCAACAGACAAACGATTCCTCTCATGTGCTTCCATTGTGTCAATCCTGCTTGTGCCCGTAGCTGTCCTGCTCAGGCGATTCAAATCGCAGATAATGGGGCCGTATTGTCAGCTTTGGTAGAGAAATGCATCGGTTGTCAAAATTGCACGATTGCCTGCCCCTATGGGATTCCCAAATTTGATGAAGAACAGAATCTCATGTACAAGTGTGATCTATGCTACGACCGTACGAAAGAGGGAATCCCGCCGATGTGCGCTTCGGTTTGCCCGACAAACACCTTGCAGTGGATGGAGGAAGCAGAGCTGGAAGAAAAGCGGGCACAGATTCCTTTGGCCAATGGCAAATGGACTGCCAGCCACGACCCAGATGTGCTCGAAGGCGAAACCAATGTGAAAATTAGCCTGCCTGGCATTCTGCAGGGCAAACAGAAGCTATTCTAGAGGGGAGAAATACCTTATGGAGAACGAGAAAACCCGCCCAATTCCGTTGAAGGATGACAATTATACACATAACATCAATCGTTCCAATGAGCGTAGTCTGGATCGACGGAGCTTTATGAAAACAATGGTAGGAGCAGCCGGTCTTTTCGCGGCATCTACTCTGCCATGGGGGGCATTAGCTGCCAAGGAGCTGATGAGTTCATCCAGCAAGTCGTATCCCACACAAAAAATCGCGAATCTCAGCGATATAAAACCCGGAGATGCGATTGAGTTTAACTATCCAGGAGAGCATGACAGCGCGTTGTTCGTATATGTGAAGGAAAAGGAATATAAGGCGTATCAAAATGCATGTACCCACCTGCGTTGTCCGGTATTTTGGGACCGAGATGAGAAAGAGCTGCTATGTCCTTGCCATCACGGGAAATTTGATATCGCCACAGGTAAGCCGCTCGCTGGTCCTCCAAGAAGACCACTTCCGGAAATTGTGCTTCAAGAGAAAGATGGAGCCGTATACGCTGTAGGGGTGAAGAGATATGAAGAGCAGCTATAGAGGTGTCATCCTATTAGCACTGATCTTGTTCGCCAGCATTGTGTGCACCCAGTACACAGTCAATATGTATTTTGCACAGCGGTATATGGAGGTGCTATTGCTCAGCGGTGCAACGGTAGTGTTGTTCCCACTGGCATGGATGGTATTGAGAAAAGACCAGCGAGATCGAAGAGAACAAGGGAAATAATCCGGGGAAGGAAGAGTGATCAGTTGCCATGAATCCTAGTAAGAGAACGATTGCCGAGCTTCACCAGGAGCTGCCTTCCTTGGTGGATAAAAAAATGGGGATACTCATTCAAGATGTAGCGGATGATGCCGAACCACACAGTCCGGCTCTCTTGGAAAGGCAACTGGCAAAATGGGAGATCACGGAGGATGAGGAGCATCTGCGACTCTATTTTAATCCTTGCCAGTTTGTTGCGATTCCCATCCAGAATGGACCTGTTGTTTTTTCGCAAGAGGATGATTGTATTCGAATGGTTGCTAGGGACGATCGGGGACAGCTAGCGTACCATATTTCTTTTGGTAACTAACTTCCACTCGTAGATGGAGGGATTGTAATGGGACCACCGCCTATAGGATGTATGGGGATGATGCAGGAGTTTGAGGGGCGAAGGAAGCTGTGTCCAGCTCTGGAAAAATTGAAAGACGAGCACCAATCATTAGCTGAGCAGATGAACGATCTCGTACATCTAGCAAATAGCCTGAAATCTACTGCCGAACCTACGAAAAGAAAGAAAGGCTTAACAGAGCTTCATGAGCTGGCGTCCTTGTTTCGGGCAGAACTGGAGAAACACTCCAGACGCGAGGAAGAAGACCTGTATCCTCTGATGGCTAACTATATCGAACGGGAGATGGGACCGATTGCTGTCATGGAGGAAGAGCATGATCTCATTCATGAAAGCCTGATGTCATTCATGCGAATCGTTGAAATGGAAAAGTCTGAGCCTGTTGAAGTAGAAGCTGTCCACATTCATTTGCTGAAGTCAGTAGAAATACTCATGGAACATTTTTTTAAAGAAGAGAGTGTGCTGTTTCCGATGGCAGAATACGTATTGAGTGACGCAGAGAAAGAGCAGTTGCGAGTCCTGTTTCAAGATTAGAAATCATGTCGCCCTCCTACTGGTAAAAGTGGGAGGGTGATTTTATTTTCCAATTATATTCTTTTGAGGAAAAATGTGCAGGTTTCTGCTGTCATTTGTCGGTTTCAATCTTATGAAACCAAT
Organism: Brevibacillus sp. MS2.2; assembly: GCF_013284345.1. NCBI lineage: Bacteria > Bacillati > Bacillota > Bacilli > Caryophanales > Paenibacillaceae > Brevibacillus > Brevibacillus sp. MS2.2. Next base: position 116,270 of record NZ_JABSUZ010000009.1, on the reverse strand, counting down.
CATTTACTAGTAGGGATAAAATAGAGGAGGAGGTGTTCTAAGTGCCGATTGTGAAACCGTATTTAACCTCATTGAGATTTACGTCTACCATGGGTGCTGGAACTGGTACTGGTGCTACGTTTGCCATTGCGGCAACAGCCTTTACCAATGATGCGGGCGCTGCTGCGACTGCATTTCCTGGTACGTATGCTTTTTACAATCTCTACATTAACGGGGTAATCCAGGCAGGTAATACTTCCACAATGACAACGACAGCGATTACGATTCCAGATGGAGATGCCGAAAATGATGGTACACCCGTAGTTGTAGAGTTTGTCGTTAACTAAGGTGAATAGGATGGTGGCCCCAGGTGGATGGAATGTGCCTGGGGTTCACTCCTATGTGTAAACCGGAGTGAAGGTTCGAAGCACTTCGAGAAAGGACGAGTGATCTCATGAGGCGCTATGTCACACAGTCATACCCAGTGAGGAGACAGTGTCTGCAAATCGTCCAGCCGTTAGGTTGTCCCGGGATTTTCCCAGTAAAACCCTCCCCAACGTGTCCTCCCTGTCCCCCATGTCCATGTACGCCTGGTTTAATACGAACAGAAACCTATCAGTATACGGCCATTTCAGATGGAGTCAAAAACATGTATACCAACAGTGATGCTGTCGTCTTATTCAGTACTTCCGGGATTCTGGACCCGAATGAAGTTTCTGTTGTGAATCTATTCATCAATGGAATGCTTCAACCTCCCAATCTATATGTTGTTCAGCCGGGCGTTTTGATTTTGAGTGATATTCCAATACAAGGTGTTCCTCTTATTCTTCAGTTCATCAAGATGATTGTCGCATAAATGGTTGCTTCCATAATGGGAAAAGGTCATGTCATACATACATGTCATTTTCCTTCCATGTTGTGCCCTACCAGGGATATTGATCGGCTCGACATACTGGGGAGGTTTGATGGCGTATACGGCGCACAGAAAGAAGGGTAGGCGAATATCATGGCGATATCGACTGAATTCGTAACAGGAGGTATTTTCCATGTATCCGAGATACCCATATTACAGTTACAAGACTACTTGCGAAGAGACTCCCCTCACGTTTCCGCCGCAGCATCAGGATCGACAACCGGGGATGGAATACTTGATGGTCCCGCGGCCGATTTTCGATAATCCTCACTATATCGGAAGCGGAAAGCTTCGGGGAAAGGTAGCGATTATAACGGGTGGAGATAGCGGGATTGGCCGTGCTGTAGCCGTTGCGTTTGCGAAGGAGGGGGCAGTTGTAGCGATTCCTTATTTGGATGAGCACATCGACGCCGAGGAGACCAAGCAAGTCGTTGAGTATTACGGAGGGCAATGTTTGCTGCTGCCGGGAGACTTGCGCGACGAGGCTTGGTGTCGGGAGGTGGTACGCCAAACGGTTGGCTGTTTTGGCAAATTGGATGTGCTTGTATTGAATCAAGGCGTACAGTTTCCACAAGAAAGCATCCTCCATATAAGCCGCGAGCAACTGGAAGACACGTTTCGCACCAACCTTTTCCCCCTTTTTTACATCACCCAAGAGGCATTGCCGCATTTGCAGCCAGGCAGTTCCATCATTAGTACGGCATCGGTTACTGCTTATGCTGGTCATCCGCAATTGCTTGATTATTCAGCAACCAAAGGGGCCATCGTCTCCTTTACCCGCTCCTTGTCCCTTCAATTGGTCAAGCAAGGCATCAGGGTGAATGCAGTTGCTCCCGGTCCAATCTGGACGCCGTTGCAAGTATCCAGCTATTCCGCAGAGTACATCACGACCTTGGGTGTCGACACACCGATGCGTCGCGCAGGGCAGCCGTTTGAGCTGGCTCCGACCTATGTCTACCTGGCCTCGGATGATTCGGGATATGTCACGGGCCAGGTATTGCATGTCAATGGTGGAACGATAACAGAAACGTAGCAATGAATCAAAAGTCTCTCGTCTTCGATTTGGCAGGCAAGATCGCTTGTTCTCCTTTTTCATAGAAAGCAAGTAAAGTATGGACAAAACTCAATCTTGGCACGATCATATAGACGGCCAAGGCAGACCCAATGCTGATCAGGGCACCCACGATGACATCTGCCGGATAATGAACACCTACCAAAATGCGAGAAAGACCGACACAAGCAGCAAGTAGCATCCAGAGTGGCCCCGTCGTCTTTCTAAAAAGCCAGTAGGTCATGCAAAAGGAAAAAAACAGGATCGTATGGTCGCTGGGAAACGAATTGTCGACTGCTTTTTGAACCAATTGATTGACGTTCGCAAGCTCTGCAAATGGCTGATTATTCGCATGTAAGCTGCCGGCTACTTTCCCGAATAGCTCAGCGATGACAAACGTAAACGTCGCACAAAGGACCATGATGCGATTCTCATGTTTTCTCGTAAACCAGTACACCAAAGCACTCAACGCCAGAATAAACACCGTATATTCCGCTACGTAAAAAGCCACGGGATTCAGAGCCGGATACTCTTTCCCCAAGTCATTAATCAAGCGAAAGTAGTGAATGTTGATTTCCATGCCATTCATTTTTGGTGATCCTCCTTTACATGTAACAGGAGAATCGTAATCGATAAGAGAAAAATGGGAAATTGATTTACCTTACGAAATATTACAGGGTTGTAAGGTTGGTTTCGTAGCATCAAGAAAGAGACGGCTGAACCGTCTCTTTTTAATTGGACTCATTCTGTTTTGGGATAGATGTCTTTTTGGATAGCCTTTAATTTTCCGGCACGATCCATGGTTACGTTGATGTAATGATCCGGGGAAGTGTAAATGACAAGAATCTGTGTCTTGTTATCCTGGACAGTAGAGGTCTGGATCTGTGAGAACTTGTATTTTTCTGCCTGTTTTCCAAACAAAAGTTTGAGATGCTCCTTGCCTTTTTTGATCGCTTTCTCATCACCTAAAACTTCTTTCGAAGAGGGAAGTCCGTTTTGGATGGCGACACCGATCAGCTCTCCTGTACTTGCGTTTACATGGACAACTCCGAAGTCTGGGGCAGTACCCTCCGGTGTGCTCGACAAGATTACTTCGAGACGTTCGATAGGACCCGAGGTGGTGACGACGTTCTCTTTTAAGAGGGAGGTGATGTGATAGTTCTTCAGGTCAGGGATGACTTCTTTGATGTGATTCAGAGTCGCTTTTGCTTTTTGATTCAGATCTTTTATGGAAAGCTCTTCTATCTTGCTCGCAGTTACAGTTGCTTTCGCTTTGTGGGAAGAGGCTGCTGCGGCTTCGTTTGACAGAACAGGTGTGTTTGGCAAAAGGAGTGTCGCTATCAGGGTGAATGCTAGTGCCTTACGCTTGGTCATTTTTGATCATCCCCATTAATTGTCAATTGGGTGTACATGGATTAATACGGAAAGAGATTCGTAAAAGTAACGGTATAAATTGTGAAAAATTTATTACAGGACGAACAAAGGGAGAAAGTGTCGAAAAATAGTTTTGAAATTTTATTTCAAATCTGACAATTCATATTGATATTTTATTTCAAGTGTCTATAATACAAAATATGTAATCATTTACCAAAGTCACACTCGTTTGTAAGCGCTTAACAAATTCACGGGCAAAAGGGGTGGTTTCGTGTTGAATGGCGGGTTGCTGCGCATCCGCGAATCGTTGCACAATATCAAGCGTTCTGAACAAAACGCTGCGCATTACATCTTAGCCAATCCGGATGAGGTGATTCGTCTTTCCATCAAGGAGCTCGCGGAAAGAAGCGAATCCAGCCAAGCTGCCATCATACGCATGTGCAAAAGTATCGGTGTAGATGGTTTTCAGGAGTTGAAAATCAGAATAGCGGGTGATCTGCAATCGTCTACCGCTCAGGATGAATACAAAGAGATTCTTCCCGATGCTGATATGTACACCTTGATTGAATCGGTTTCGCTCAACAACATCCTCTCCTTGCGGGAAACGATCAAAATTTTGGATACAGAAGCAGTGGAGAAGGCGATTGGAGAGCTGTTCCGAGCCACTCGGATTGATTTTTACGGAGTGGGTGCTTCGCAATTGGTTGCCCAGGATGCCCAACATAAATTTTTACGCATCAATAAAATGTGCACCGCCCATTCGGATTCCCACTTGCAGCTTACTTCGGCAGTCACCTTGACGGCTGGTGATGTGGCAGTTGGCATCTCGAATTCGGGGGAAACCTCGCAGATCATAACCACGATGAAACAAGCCCGCAAATCGGGTGCTGTGACCATCGGCATTACCAAATACGGCACGAACTCCTTGGCGGAATGCGTGGATCTTCACTTAACCACGTTTTCAACAGAAGCGGATGAACGCAGTGCCGCCACTTCCTCACGAATCGCACAACTCAATGTGATCGACATCTTGTTTAGAGGTGTTGCTGCCAAAAATTACGACGTCTCTGCTGCGTACTTGCGCCAGACGCGTAAAGCTGTTCGGGAGCAATACAAATAAGCAAATCCTCCTGAGAATACACAAACTTCTGCCTTTATCCTTTTATCCTTACCAGTCAATAAAGAGTCCCTTACCTTCACCGTATCCACATGTGCCTAGTAGTATGTTAGGCGTTTAGAAATATCATTAGCTATGCAAGTTTTTTTACTTCATGCAATTGGGGAGGTTTTCCATGAAAAAGAAAAGGTTTCTCTCAGTACTCGGTTTGATTGGCTTAGCCGCGGCATTGCTTATTTCCGGATGTAGCAGCCAGTCCTCCACACAGCAGGGGGACAAAGTCGAATTGTATATGGGCTACAGCTCTGATCCGCCCACGAAGAAAAAGATGGAAGAAATTATTGCAAAATTCGAACAATCACATCCGCACATCAAAATCAAAACGATGACCGCTCCTTATGATGACTTCTATCAAAAGCTGACGACTCAGATCGCGGCCGGGAATGCGCCTGATCTTTGGCAGAGCGACGGGACAAAAGTATTTGGTTACGCCCAACGTGGCGCGATTCTCGACATCACCGACTACGTCACGAAAGAAATTAGCAAAGATGAGCTCAACGGTCTGGAGTTCAACAAAGACTCCGAGGGGAAGTATTGGGGTGTGCCGCAGGGCATCCAGGTCGGAGCCCTTTTCTACAACAAGGATTTGTTCGACAAAGCGGGCGTGCCATATCCTACGGCTGACTGGACCTGGGATGATTTGAAGGCGGCTTCTGTCAAGCTGACCCTCGATGCCAACGGAAAAAATGCAGACGATCCTGCTTTTGATAAAAAATCAGTGAAGCAGTACGGCTTCGCGTTTTTCGGTAGCTCACGCGGTGCGTTTAACATCTTGAAAGCGTATGGGGGCGGGGTACTGGACCCGACGTTGACAAAATCGATTATCAACAGCCCGGAGAACAAAAAAGCGGTCGAGTGGATGGTCGACGGCATGCAGCGCAAGTTATTCCCGAATCCGGCTGATTTGAAGGCGTTCCAAAGCAACTTCAAAGCGTTTTTGAGCGGGGCTGTGGCGATGCAAATCGATATTTACGCAGCAACAACCTCGATGAATGGTGCAGGGTTGAATTACGATGTCGCTCCTATGCCAAAAGGACCGGACGGCAAACGCTTCGCACCCGTAATCGCCAACTCATGGGTCATCAATAAAAAAGCAGAGGAAGAGAAGGTCAAGGCCGCTAAAGAATGGATCACCTACTGGACGACATCAGATGAAGCACAAAAAGAGTGGACAGAAGTAGGGGAAGCCATTCCAGTGAAAAAATCAGTGGCGAATTCCGAAATGTTCCTAAACCCAGCCACGAAGCCGGAAAACAAAAAAGTGTTCCTCGATACCTTGGAGTTCGCAGGCACGATTGATACCAACGCTGTCTTTACCGAGTGGGTGAAGGTGTTCACGGATAATCTGGCGGAGCTGTTTATGGATAAATACGGAACGGATGAATTCATTACGAAAACAGACCAAGGGATTCAAAAAGTTCTGGATGACTTCTTCAAGAAGCAGTAGTCATCTATCAGTGAGGATGTGTGACAACCATGCTAGAGCTGCAAACCAAGCAACAGGCGAAGCCTGCTGTGAAAAAGAGAAAAGGGTTGGATAGCGAGGGGAGATGGGGACTGCTCCTGGTCTCCCCTTATCTCATCCACTTTCTCGTGTTCGTCGTGGGAACATCGGTCGCTTCATTGTACTTCAGCTTTTCAGACTACGATATTTTAAATCCGCCTAAATGGACGGGCTTGGACAACTATGCAAAGCTGTTTGAAGACCCGCTGTTTTATCGCGCGTTATGGAATACGGTCTATTTTACGATCCTGTACGTTCCGGCCAAAACGTTTTTGGCGCTGCTGTTAGCAGTGGCCCTGAATCAAAAGCTGAAGGGCTTGAAATTTTTCAGGATGGTTCACTTTTTGCCGGTTATCTCCTCATGGACGGTGATCGCGTATGTAGCGGATGCGGTATTTAACCAGCGGATCGGTTTTGCCAATGCTTTTCTGTCCAAACTGGGCATCGCCCCGCAAAACTGGCTGATTGATGAATTCTGGGTCATCCCGGTCTTGGTTCTCATCGCCATCTGGAAGTCAGTCGGCTACATGATGATTATTTTTCTCGCTGGGCTGCAAGGAATTTCTTCTGACATGTACGAGGCAGCCTCGATTGATGGAGCCAACGCTTGGCAAAAGTTTTGGCGGGTGACAGTCCCGATGATTTCCGGCACGACGTTTCTGGTCGTCATCTTGAATACGATTTACTCCTTCCAAAACTTCGAGCAGATTTTTGTCATGACCGGGGGCTCTACAGAGGCAGGCTCGACAGGTGGTGCGAATAACGCTAGCCTCGTCCTGATGCTGTTCATGTTCCGCCAAGCATTCAGCTTTTTCAAAATGGGTTATGCCTCTGCCATCGCGTGGGTGTTGTTCCTCATCCTGCTAGCCATTACGCTCATCCAATTCAAGCTCCAAAAGAAATGGGTTCATTATGATTAAGAGGCAAGGAGGTAGCCATGCAAAAGCGTTTTCCTCTCAATAAAATCGTTGGATACCTGTTTGTCATAGCCAGTGCCTTGATTATGCTGGTTCCGTTTTTAACGACCGTGTTTAACTCTCTGAAAACTTACAAGCAGTACATGCAATTTCCGCCAGAATGGCTGCCCAATCCAGCACAGTGGAGCAACTATACAACCGTGTGGGAGCAGGCGAATTTTAGCAGCTATACGATCAACAGTCTGATTGTCGCGATTCTCTCGGTTATCGGGGCCCTATTGTCCAGCTCGATGATTGCCTTTGCCTTTGCAAGGCTGCGTTTTCCTTTTCGCGACACGCTGTTCATGATTGTGCTGGGAACGATGATGATCCCGGGGATCGTCACGATCGTCCCACAGTTTATTATCTTTAAAAATTTGGGACTGCTCGACACGTTGGCTCCGCTTTGGATTTTGGAGTGGCTCGGACAGCCGTTTGCCATTTTTTTAATGAGGCAAGCATTTTTGAACATCCCGAAGGATTACGAGGAAGCGGCAAAGCTGGATGGCTGCAATCCGTTCCAGATTTACTGGCGAGTATTTTTACCGATGTGCAAGCCTTCCTTGGCAACACTGGCAGTCTTTACGTTTATGGGGAAGTGGAATGAGATTTTAGCGCCGGTCATTTATCTCATTTCGGACGAGAACTTTACGCTGCCGATCGGGATTTTGTCTTTGAGCGGTCAGTACAAGACAGAGGACCAACTGCTGGTAGCGGGGGCATTGATCAGCTTGATCCCGATTTTGATCGTGTTTTTGTTTGCGGAGAAATATTTTGTGGAAGGCTCCAAAACTTCTGGATTGAAATAGGGCGTAAGGGAGGCTAGCATCCGATGCAATACGTACCTTGGGACGATCAATATGCGGACGCTCTGTGTGAGCTGTGGAATCAGGAGTTGGGTGAGCGCTTTCCCATGCGGCCTGGGCTCATGCGGCAAAACAGCTTCGAGGATCAGAATGTAGTCAAAGCCGGGTCGTGGATTGCGGTAGATGCTGTGACGCAGCGTCCTGTCGGTTTTGTCGTGGCCAAATGCTGGCAGGAAAAGCTCGACATTCAGTTGGGGAAAGGCATTGGCTGGATACAGGTCTTACTCGTTTCTACCTCTCATCGCGGGCAAGGGGTCGGACGTGAATTGCTGGCAAGGGCAGAAAATGCGTTGCGAGAGCAAGGGGTAGAAAAGGTCTTGCTGGGACGCGATCCGTATCATTATTTCCCGGGCATACCCGATGAATCTGCGGACGTAAAAGCGTGGTTTGAGAGACAAGGGTATCACTCGGAGGAGCGGCTGGAGAACGATCTGTTAGGCCAGTATCTCGAACCAGCGGAGCTAGAATTGCCAGAGGTACCAGATGGCCGCTTTCGACTGTTAACGAGGGCGGACCAAGATGCCTTCTTGGCCTTCCTGCATCGATGCTTTCCCGGGCGCTGGGAGTATGAAGCCATTCACTATTTTCAGCGGGGAGGAACTGGACGCGAATTCGTCGTGGTGGAGCTGCACGGTGAGATCGTCGGTTTTTGCCGAATCAATGATGCTCATTCTCCGTTTATTGCCCAAAACGTATACTGGGCACCATTGTTTGCAGATGGGCTGGGCGGCATCGGTCCACTGGGCGTGGATGCGGAGTATAGAGGTCGAGGTTTGGGACTAGCGATTGTGGAGGCGGGCATTGTGGCTTTGCGGAATCGCGGTATTCCAAACATTGTGATCGATTGGACGACGCTGGTCGACTTCTATGCGAGGCTCGGTTATCGCAGTTGGAAGCAGTATGCGAAGTACGGCAAAGCATTCTCATAACAAGAGCAAGTCGGTAGGGAGGTGGATTCCATGCAAGCCGAACATATGACAGTGGAACAGAAGGTCGGGCAACTGCTGATGATCGGTTACCCTACGCTGGATATTCCCGAAGAAATGGAAGCGTGGATCAAACAAAAACAGATTGGCAATGTGATTCTTTTTAGCCGCAATATCGGGACACCGGAGGAGACCTATCAGCGCGTACAGAAGCTCCAGAGCTGGGCGTATGAGTCTTGGCACCCCTATCCGCTGTTGATCGGGACCGACCAGGAAAATGGCGTGGTTTCCCGTCTGCAAAAAGGGGCGACGCGCTTTCCAGGCGCGATGGCTTTGGGTGCGACAGGCAATCTCGATCAAGCCAAGCGCATCTACCAGGCAACAGGTGAGGAGCTGCGTGCAGCAGGGATTTCAGTCAATTTTGCCCCGACAGTCGATGTGAACAATAATGCGGACAATCCGGTCATTGGGGTGCGGTCTTTTGGAGAAGCGGCAGAGCAGGTGGCGCGGTTTGGTGAGGCCGCTATTCAAGGCTTGCTCGCGAGCGGTGTCATTCCCTCTATCAAGCACTTCCCCGGTCATGGTGATACGAGCACTGATTCTCATGAAGCCGTTCCTGTGCTTGGGCATGATCGGACGCGACTGGATCAGGTCGAGTTGGTTCCATTCCAGCGCAGTATCGCGGCAGGAGTCCCCATGGTGATGGTTGGACATATCAGTTTGCCGAGTATGGATGCGTCGGGTTCTCCTGCTACGTATTCCAAGGAGATCGTGACGGGAATTTTGCGTGAGTCGCTCGGCTTTGATGGGGTCGCCATAACGGATTGTATGGAGATGGCAGCCATTGCGGGTACCATCGGGGTTCCGGAAGCGGCGGTGCGTTGTGTGCAGGCTGGGATCGATCTGGTTCTGGTTTCCCACACGCATGAAGTTCAGCAAAAAACGTATGAACGCCTCGTTGCGGCCATTCATTCGGGGGAGCTGTCAGATGAGCGGGTCAACGAAGCGGTAAATCGTGTGCTTCAATTAAAGATACGATTTCTTTCCTGGGAGCATTGCTTGCGAGCAAATGGCCCTTCCTTTGACCGTGTCCAACATGCAGACATGGCGAAAGATGCCCTCGCCCAAGCCATAACCTTGGTGAAAAATGAGCATCAGTTGCTTCCTTTACAGAGAAGCACGCAACCGCTCGGGGTGATTTTTCCGGGGATTTCCAACCTCACTTTGGCAGAGGATGGGCAAGCCGCTTCTGGGGATTTGGTCGCACCATTGAGAAAATATCGAGAAGTTGAATACCATATGATGTCGACACTCAACCCGACAGAGGATGAAGTGGATCTTGTGGAGAATGGGATGGCATCCTTGGAGCAAATCGTCGTTTTTACGTACAATGCCCATATCTTTAAAGGCCAATCGGTGCTGGTGAATCGGCTCGTTCAACAGGGAAAAAAGGTCGTGGCTGTCGCCTTGCGAAATCCGTATGATCTCTTGGTAATGCCAGAGGTCGATGCGTTTCTCGCCGTTTACGACCATACGTACCATGCCATCGAGCTTGTGGCAGACATTTTGTTCGGGGAACGAAAGGCCGCTGGACATCTTCCGGTCAGCCTGTTTCCATCGGAGAAAAAGCAGCATGGTGTGGGGTAGAAAGAGAAGATGAGAGTAGATGGGTGGGAGGTAACTGGATGAAGTTTCACCTGCGTGATTTAACGACTGAAACAAGAAATCGGAAAACAGAAGAGCTGGATAAATTCTCTACGATAGAAATTGTCCAGATTATGAATGAAGAGGATAAAACAGTTGCGTTTGCCGTTGAAAAGGAGCTGGCTTCGATTGCAGCGGCCGTTGATTTGGTCGCAGAATGTCTGGAAAACGGCGGAAGGCTCTTTTACTTTGGAGCGGGCACGAGTGGGAGATTGGGCTTGCTCGATGCTGCTGAATGCCCCCCAACCTTTGGGACGGACCCCTCATTGGTGCAGGGAATCATAGCAGGCGGGGAAAAAGCGATCGTCAAGGCAGTCGAAGGAGCCGAAGACGTGGAGCAGAACGGCAGAGAAGATGTGATTGCCTATGGCGTAAAGGCAGGGGATGCCGTGGTAGGAATTGCGGCGAGTGGTCGGACACCCTATGTCATCGGAGCATTGGCGGAAGCAAGAAGGCAGCAGGCAAAAGTCATTTCGTTGTCCTGCAACCAAGTAGCGCAGATCAGTCAAGGTGTGGATGTAGCGATTAATGTGGTAGTAGGGCCAGAGGTGGTGACCGGATCGACACGCTTAAAAGCAGCGACGGCACAGAAGATGGTTCTCAATATGATTACGACCGGATGTATGGTCCGGTTGGGGAAAGTGTACAAAAATTTGATGGTCAATGTGCAGGTAACCAATGAGAAACTGAAGGAACGGGCAAAACAAATCGTGGCAGAAGCGACCCATGTCTCTACCGATGAGGCAGACATACTGTTGCACAAGGCAGACGGTGACGCAAAACTGGCGATCGTGATGCAAAAGACGGGGTTGCCAGCAGAAGAGGCAAGGCAGTTGCTCGCCCAGTACAAGGGGAATATTCGACGGATTTTGGAAGGGAATCACAATCAGGAATGATCAGCCTAATCCTTTTGGATGAGGCTTTTTTTGTCTTGGTACGAGATGACTGGTAATGAAAATCACTTGTATGATCCATAAAATGTTCATTTGAATATTGTCGTAAAAGAGGATATGATTACATTAATTCTTACATTATAATTTTTATAATTTAAATGGACAGAGGTGATACGTATGAAAAAGGGTGATTTTCACCATCTTGATCATGTGAAAGAACAGCAAACATCGAAGAAAACATTGTGGATTACGCTCCTATTGACGTTGTTTTTTACGATCGTGGAGGTTGTGGGAGGCTTGATGTCCAATTCACTCGCGCTCCTGTCCGACTCCGCCCATATGATTTCTGACGTCTTTGCTTTAGGGTTGAGTATGACCGCTATTTATATGGCGACACGTAAGCCGACGAAGAAGTACACGTTCGGATTTCTCCGTTTTGAAATTATTGCTTCGTTCTTGAATGGCTTGGCTCTTGCCGTGATTTCGATCGGGATTGTCATTGAAGGGATCAAAAGGATGATTAATCCGCAAGACGTTGATTTGCAGTTGATGCTGACCATTGCATCCATCGGTTTGGTTGTAAACATCGTGCTGACCATCGTACTTTCCCGCAGTATGAAGGAAGAAGACAACCTCAATGTAAAAAGCGCGTTATGGCACTTTATTGGAGATTTGCTCAGCTCCGTTGGTGTGATTACGTCGGCAATTCTCATTTACATGACCGGCTACTACCTGTTCGACCCGTTGATCAGCTTGGTGATTGGGGGAATTATTTTTACAGGTGGTGCCAAAATTATTCGTGAATCGCTGCTCGTGTTGATGGAATCTGTTCCAGAGCAGTTTGATCTCGATCAAATCCGTCAGGACCTCAGTGAAGTAGAGGGCGTGGAGGATGTTCATGAGCTGCACCTGTGGGCGGTATCCACGGAACATTACTCCCTGACAGCACATGTGTTCGTTCGTGAAGGAATCCAACCGTATTGTGTCATTCTGGCGATTAATCACATTTTGCAAACGAAGTACGGAATTGACCATTCGACGATTCAGATCGAGCACCCGACGATTCTGGATCACGGGGAATATGGCAAGCAATTTTTGCTTAAGCAAGCTTGAGCCAGTAAGAAGAGATTTAATCAGATGTTCAAGAGTTTAAGACAGTCAAGTGGCTAGTTTTCGAGGGTGGACCTAAGAAAGCTAGCCTTTTTTCTATTCCATAACATGTGGTGTGTACCGCAATAGACTGGCATGTACTTTATTTGAACACATAGGTAAGAATTAATAATAATTCCTTTAATGCTGGTTTCATATCACCATTTAATTTAAAGATACAAGAGAGAAAAAGTAAACTTTTGTTAACACAATTTGTAAATAAATGTAGAATGGTATTAAAAATGCTGTAAGGTGGTATATAAAATGAACTATAAAAAATATTCGCTACCAGCAATTTTAGATAGAGAGTTAATTGATCCAGATCACGATGCTTTTGGACACAGGCATTACTCACTTGCATTAAGAAGCTTAATTGAAGATCACTCTCCCCCATATAGTATTGGTCTTTTAGGTTCATGGGGTGTTGGTAAAAGCTCTATTAAGGAGTTTTATTTATCTGATCTGAAAATGGATGATTCCAAAGATGGTAATGGACAAAAGAGAGCTCAAAAGGTGCACACTATTACATTTAATGCTTGGAGATATGGTGGCGATGATGTCAAAAAAGCACTGCTTAGACATGTTTATATAGCTATTGGTGGTGACGAACAGGAACTAAAAGATCAATTGTATAATCAACTATCTGAAAATGTATTTAAGCCGCGAAGTTGGAAAGAAATTGGCGTTGATTTTTTTCAAAGATATCTTTGGAATTTTACGCAAATTGCTTTCGTTTTATTAGTATTCGGTATTATTTACATGGCAATATCATCTGGACTAGGTGATACGCATAAGACTGCACTTGCGTCAATATTAGCGATAGTATCAGGTGCTGTAATTAGATACCTGTTCTCAGCTAATGGATTCATTGTCCCGAGGTACTCAAATGTAACAAAGGTTTATCCGCCAAGTGCAAATGCAGAGCAGTATGCGGACTTCCTTATTTTACAACTACGAAAATATAGACAATCCAGCGAAGGTAAAAGACTAGAGAGGATTGTTGTATTCGTTGATGATTTAGACCGTCTGTCCGCTGACGAAATGGTAAATGGTCTAGACGCCGTAAGAATTTTTATGGAAATTCCAAAAGAACACTTACCTAGTGGTTTGGGAATTACATTTGTATTGTCGTGTGATGAGGAAAAAATTTCATATGCCCTAGCTAATCGTAGGAATGGGAAGGAACTTCCTGCAACTATAAATAATCGTCAGGATGCAAGACGTTATTTAGATAGGATTTTCCAATTCAGGCTCGAAATCCATCCTTTTCCAAAGAGGGACATGAGAAATTTTGCGATAAATAAGTTGCGGGAGATTTTACCGAATTTTGAAGAGGAGATGAGTATAAAGGGGCTAGGTTTGTCAGATGTCATTGATCGTCTAGTACATATTAAAGTACAAAGTCCTCGGAATGCACTACAACTAGTGAATTTATTTGCTCAGACGTGGTGGTTGGCTCATCAAAGAGAAAAAGATGGAACGGGTTCAGAAAGACCTGGGGGAGTAAAAGATGGGACAATTACAGAGCATCCTGTAGCCCTTGCAATAATTTGTGCTCTCCGGGTCGATTTTCATTATTTTTATCAAGACTTACTTGAGGAACCCTCTTTAATTGAAGCATTTACTAGAAGATTTATTCGTCCCAATGAGGGAGAAGAATCAGAGAGAATAAAAAAGATATTAGATTCTTACTCTTTAGATTCTAATAATTTGAGCCAAGTTAAAATGGAATTTAAGGAATTGAGACAGTATCTCTCCAGTATCCAAGGAATGCGTTTTCCAAGTTCTATACAACCATTACTTTACTTGAGTCAGGACTCATTGAGTAGGAGTATCGGAGATAACCGAGCACTATATGAAAATTTAGTATCAGGCGATTCTAAAGGATTCCTAGAAGAGTTAAGTGCTAACATCCATGATAAACCACTCTCTGTTGGAACAATGAGAGTTATTCACGATATCGTTGAAGAATTAAGTGACGAAACTAGAGCGGTATTAAATAATGTTTCAGTTGTATTGGCGGAAATATCAAATAGATTTCCAACAACATCTGAACATACGATAATTGGCTTCATTTGTAATAATATATCTGAGAGTAATGAACTGAGATGGAGAATAGGATTAAATAAAATTAGAGAAATTATTCAACTTGCCAGCAAAGAAGAAAGAAAAGATATCATAAAAACCTTGATAAGGGATTTTATTAGAGACGAAGGCGATATTGAATACAAATCTTTATCTGGACAAACTCCACCATTACAGGATGCGTTAATTTTAACCGAACTAGCAGTGGAGATAATTTTAGAGGTATCAGAAAAAGATGGATTTTCTAGTGAGTTTTTGCCTTTAATAGATTGGCTTCGATATCGGAGAGTATCAGTGAATAACAAAGAAACGTCTCTCTCATTTGCTAGTTTCAATAAATGGTTTAATTGTCATAAGAACATACTGATTGATCGTATTGGTTTAGATTACGTAAGAGAAGGGCTTAAATACAGTCAGCAAAATGATGATCTTGATCAAGATATATTTGAGATGGTAGTAATGGAAGTATTAAATAGGTTCTGGATAAAAGGGGAGGAGAGCCGACAGGAAGTTTGGGAGATTATTAATGAATGCTTATTAAACAAGAGTGAAAATGTAGTTAAGAATGCCTTGAATTTTATTAAATTACATTATACTGAAATTCCAAACGTTCAATACAATAATTTGGTTAATAATCTCTCCACGAGGTTAAAAAGAAGTGTATCGGAAGATGAAATGAGATTTGAAAGAGAAGATGAAGGTTTTATAGGACTGCATTTTATACTAACCAACGTGAACGGGGAACTAGATGTTGTGGCATTAAATCAGCTCTCAGGGTTAGCAAATGTGTGTAACATAGATTCGATAAGGTCTAAATGGGCATGCTCTATTTTAGAAAAGCTACAGGACAAAAATGAGGAAACATTTTTGGAAGTTATTGAAGTATGGATCAATAGTTTCTATGATAAACTCGATGAAAAATGTATTGCTTGGATTTCTAAAAATTATGGTTTATTAACCGAATCTTTACAAATAAAAGTAATAGCACATCTGAATTATTTACACAATTACCAAAATTTCAAGAAAAGTGAGCTTCGTAAATATAAGGTTTTCCTTCATCAGCTCGATAAAAAATTCCTTAATAGTGGAGGAATAAAAAACCATTTGGAACAAGTATTTAGGTACTTAAAAGAACGGTATCAAGATGGTAATAACTATCTCACTAATTTATTTCCAATTGTGTCACCTTTATTAAATAATATCGATAGCACAGAAATAGATTCTATGTTAACGTATTTGTTTTCACAGCAAGATACCATTAATAATCTAAGCAGAATATCAATGCTATCAAGAAACATGACAGATAATTGGCCTAGTAATAATATAAGTGGTGAGTATATTTTTAATCATTTAAGTAGTGCTGTAAGAACACATGGTGATAAAGATGAGAATGTTTATGTTTTTAAAGCGATGAATTCTTTGATAGACAAAAATCTTGTTTCAAACCAACAAGACAAAACTTTGTGGGAATTAGGGATGATTTTATGGCCTACCCATAAAGCAGAGATCGTTGAGATTTTAATTAATCTCTCTTTATACCCTTCAAAAGAACAGGCTCTGCAGCTTTATGAGGGAACAGATATTTCAAAAACAAAGGATATGGAAGAATTACTTAAGGTTTGGGAATCTGTCGTTAATAATAAAAATAGTTCTTTGTTTATTGAAGTAGTTAAGTTATTTTTGGAGAAAAGTACTAGCGAGTATGATAAAGGATTGTCTTCCTGGATTTATTTGCACAATGCGTTAATGAATAACCTGTTAGAGTTGCTCACTGGAGATTCTTTAAATAATGAGCAAAGTAGGAGACTTACACTGTTACTAATTGAAAATGATATATTCGATAAACCGTTTGCAATTAAAATTTTGCATATTACATCTCAAATGTCTATTGATAGGGAGGATTTTGACGGGCCATTAAAAGTGGTTTTGAGTAATAGGGAGAAGTTTTCAAAAGTGATAGATCCGGATAATTCTTCTGGAGATCTACAGGATAGTATACTTAGTACATTTGTAAAGCTCAAAAATAGAACTTTAAAAAAAGAATTTACAAAATGGTTATCAGAAATCAAAGGAGGAAAAGCTTTTTATAAATTAAGAAAAGACATATCAGGATGGGATCAAGATGACATAGAAATTCTCTTAGAATTTTTCCCGAACTCTGAGATTTTGAAAAAATTGAAGGAGTAAAAATGAAACTGCATAGTTAAAGGGAATAAAAAAATAATTAAAAGTAGTTAGATAGAAAAAAGCATTCTTTTGGTCATCGAATATCGTGATGTACTTTAAGTTCTTCAGAGAAACCACTGGATTAGGCTGTTGTGATAAAGTTTAGATTCTATTAAAATGACAACAGCATCTATGAACAATATGGTGAGTTAACGATGAAGTTATGAAAAATCTCGTCGCCTAGTTAAAAAAGTACGGAAATTTTTCTGTTAGAAATGATGTGAAATGGCTAATTTCCATGGAACTTTGGAGTTAGCCTTTTTTGTTGATTTCCCAAGAAACGAAACTGACCACAGATTCTAACGTCTAAATAAGTGATGGAGGTTTTTCATGAGAATCACAACCAAACTGCCCCAGTACCATGAACATGTACATATCGAGTTGATGAAAAAGGAATGGGTTCCACTGAAAGAACCACAGAGTTTGGGCAAGGCCACTCTTTTATCGATTCCTTTCATGCTGATCAATGCACTCATTGCCTTTGGGATCATCCATATTTTTTCGCCAATATCCCTTCAAGAATTTGGACTGACATCCGGCTCCCTATCCATATCCATTGACTTCAGTGTGATTTTTTTCTTACTTGCCTTGGTTATTTTTCATGAATGCTTGCATTTGATTTTTATCCCCAATTTCATGAGATCAGAAAAGACATGGATGGGGCTTACCTTGTTTGGAGGGTTTGTCGCAACGGAAGAAAAGATTCCAAAATCACGATATATACTGATTACCATCGCCCCATTCATTATCCTTTCGGTTTTGCTGCCATTTCTTCTAGGTTTTTTGGGGCTGTTCACTACCGTATTAAAATTTTTGGTTTTGATAAACGCAATCGCTTCATCCGTCGATATGCTGAATCTTTTCCTGGTAATGAAGCAAGTTCCGAAACAGGCAATCTTGATCAGTAACGGACAAAAGACGTATTGGAAAGCGCCCGAAAACGATTAAAGCCAAAGGAGAAGCAACGAGCAAATAAGCATAAATACCGCATTTATCGCCATGACGGGCTTATGCTTTGCCCGAAAAAGATGGGCATGGATAGCTCCAAGCATGAGGATGGCGAACAGGATGCAAGCGAGTGTTAATACTCCAGGAATCCAAAAGGAGCTAATCACGCCGATAACTCCGACCAGCTCAAGTGAGGCAATCATGTCCATGAACCAAAGTGGGTACCCATATTCCTTCCAGTGCTGGAGCATAGATGTTGCGCGTGAAAACTTCATTAACACAGAGATGGAAAACATCAAGGCCAAAATCAGTGAAAGAATCATGATGAATGTGTTCAACGGTTTACACTCCTTTGTTCATTCGAAAATCCATTCCTTAACGAGGAGTATAATGGGAGTGATCCATACAATATGTAGTCCAGCCTACAGTGAGCAGGAGGAAGTGAACCGTGATCGAAAAGGAGAAGTTTTTATCCCGCATCAATTTGTTTCAGTCGTTAAGTGAAGTGGAGCTAGCCCAATTGGAACCAGCGACTCCTATGGAAGTGGTCAAAAAAGGAACGATGATTTCCACCCCTCACCTGGAGCAGAAAAGGCTGTTTTTGATCAAGGCCGGGAAGGTTCGTTTATACAAGCTTTCGGCTGACGGCAAAGAGCTAACGATTGATTTGCTCGGCACGGGCCATGTGTTTGGCGAGATCGGCTCGTTTACGATTAGTTCAACCAATATGTACGCCGAAGCGTGGGAAGATTCGGTGATTTGTTCGATTGATAAAGGACAATTTGAAGAGCTGATGCTAAAGAAGCCGAGGCTTGCCTTGCATTTTATCGAGATTGTCTCGAATCGTTTGCAAGAGGTAGAAGAAATGATGGAGCTCATGGCGTATGGTAGTGTGCGTCAGCGTCTTCTGTATTTGCTGGGCAAGCTGTGCGAGAAATATGGGGGAGAACCTCAGGATGATGCACCAGAATGGATCGAGCTGGCAGTGAACCTGACGCATCAGGAGCTGGCTAGCATGATGGGATGTATTCGTGAAACGGTGACGGAGACGCTTCACGAGCTAACAGCGGAAGGTGTTGTGAAGAAGACTGGTCTGCGTAAGCCGTTATGGCTGCATCAGGAACGTTTGAGAGAAGCATTGGAGAGAGTGTAGTTGCTATCGCGGATGGAAATAGAGCCAACCAATAAAAATCCCGTTGCCCTATCAGAAGGGGACGGGATTTTTGGTATGGCCAGAAATGATCGTGCTCGCTATTATCTTTTAATCCGAAACAACGATCTCAACTGCTTCGGACACTTCATCGTATTTGTTCTTGGCAGTGACATTGATTGTAAATTTTCCGGCTTTTTCAGCTTTGAAGAGGACAACTTTCTTGTTTTCATTGCCGACCCGCTTCGTGTAAAGCTCAGTAACCTGTGTACTGTAAGTGAATTGAGGAGTGGATTTTGAACTGTATGTGATGAGAATAGGCACTTCTTTGCCTTTTTTGACATGGATGGTGTTCGGTGTGACATTCAAGGTGATTTTATTTGGGTCCTTGATCGAAAGAGTTGCAATGAGTTCTATTTTCTTTTCTCCTTCAAGGCTCTTGTGAGTGGCTTGGTAAGCGAGCAAGTAGATACCTTGAGAGGTAGGCTTCAGGTAACCTGTGGTTGTATAGGTAGCTTTGGTTTTGCTATGGGTAGTTCGGACACTGGTGATCTTATCCTTATCATTGCCACCAATTGTTTTCAGCAAAAACTTGGCATCGGTAATCTGCCCGGCTGTTTTTGTTTCTACAGATAGCTTAATCGATTCACCAGCATTGTAAGTTTCCTTTAATCCTACAAACTTCGCCTCGTAAGCGGCAGGATTTGGAGCAGCAAAAGCACCGCTTGACATGGTTAACACCATGGCTAAAGCGATGGCAATTCGCAGGAGTGTTTTCATAGATTTCCCTCCACGATTGAAATTGGTTTACAGTCTGCCGATTATATTATCCCTATTATTCCTGATATTTACAATTGGGAAATGTTTAAATTTTCGACAAAAATTTTTAAAAAAAGAACGCCCCAACAAAGAGGCGCTCTGAGCTCAAGCTATTCAACTTTCGTGACATTTGAATTACGACTTAACCTTGCAGGAATTCATTCCGAAAAGGCGGTAAAGAAAGCATTGTTGAGTCAGCGCAGTATAGAGTAAGGGAACGCCAATGAATGAGAGGTACTGCAAACCCCCTTCTAGAATAAAGAACAAGGAGAGAAACGCTAGCCCAGCAACGCCACGAAAAATTTGATCAAATGTACCTACGTTTTTCATGATCAGCCTCCTGATTACTGTGGTTTATGAGACCCATTGTATCGGGCAATCTTATATTTGCCTGTAACAAAGTCACATAATGCGAAGGAATTCGTACACCGCAAAGCGTATGAATACCAGATACACTTCAAACCTCAAATCGAAGGGAACGAAGGGCATGAACTATATCCGTTACCAGCGTAAAATTTATACACACGGACATACACCAATCGAAAGGCTGGAGCGACTGTCCAAGGAGTTGGGAGGACCGAGCATTTCTATCAAGCGAGACGACTTGCTTGGCTTGACAGCAGGGGGAAACAAGACGCGAAAGCTGGAGTATTTGGTGGCGGAGGCAATCGAGCAAGGGGCAGACACGTTGATTACATGTGGAGCTGTCCAATCCAATCACTGCCGGTTGACTCTGGCGGCGGCAGTTCGCGAAGGGCTGCATTGCCAGCTCGTGCTGTCCGCGCCTGAGACGGGCGAGTACCAATCGCAAGCGAGCGGCAATCATCTGTTGTTCCATCTGCTGGGGGCAGAAAAAATGGAGGTCATTCCCGCAGAGGCAGATTTGCTAGTAGCTATGGAAGAGCTGGCTGAAAGTCTGAGAAAACAAGGCAGAAAACCATATCTGATCCCTGTCGGAGGCTCCAACGAAGTCGGGTCTTTGGGATACATGGCGTGTGCGGAAGAAATCGAGCAGCAGGCTTGGGAAACGACGACTCCGTATGATTATGTCGTGACGGCAACGGGAAGTGGCGGTACGCAAGCCGGTCTGCTTGCTGGTTTTATGGCGCGTCAGTCTAACACAAAAGTAATCGGGATCAATGTCAGCCGCGATCGGGCAGCACAAGAAGCAAAGGTGATGGGGTTGCTGCACAGTACGGCTGCACTGATCGGTTTGCAAGGGGACATACGAGCAGAAGCTGTGCTTTGCGACGACAGATTTGTCGGGCCAGGCTATGCGATTCCGACGGAGGGTATGATCGAAGCCGTTCAGCTCCTTGCTCGGACAGAAGGGATTTTGCTAGATCCTGTCTATACCGGAAAGGCGATGGCGGGGTTGATTGGCTTAATTCGCGAAGGGCATTTTAACACGAGTGATCACGTATTGTTCCTGCATACGGGTGGCTCCCCTGCGCTGTATACGGTTCCACAGTTGTTTTTACCGTAAAAAAGACAGGCAGTGGCAGCGATGACGTACATCTGCGTTCAGAGCTGCCACTGCCTGTTCGGTTATTTGTTCAGGATACCTAAATATTCACTCCATGGCCCTACATCAACTGTGTACCTTTTGGCCATGACCCGTACAATTTGCGCCGTATGCGTTAAATCATGGACGACCCACGTAGAGAGCAATTCCCGTACCTTCACGACCCCAAAAGCGGGATGGAGTCCGGTTAATTCCAGATGCTTTTCCGGTTCCACGAGCGTTCGCAGCTTGGCTATGTTTTGGGCACGAAGTGTTTTGAATGCCAGCAGCTTTTGCTCGAATGATCTTTCTGACGTCTCCTGTAAGTGAGCGAAGCGATCAAAGGGAGGAAACGGTTTACTCTCTCCCTCTTGAAGAATGATCTCCAGACGCGGGAGCCAGTTTGTTTTCTCCGCCTCGATCAGGTGTTCAATCACCTCAGTAGCATGCCAGGTGCCGTCGCCTTCATTGTGCAGCAACCACCCATCTGATAAGCCCGTTAACAGGGATTCCAATGCTTGTGGCGTACGCTCTAGAACCTCAATCGCTTCTTCCAGATTAAAATTCATGGTACGACTCCTTTCGGTATGGAATCCGGAGTTATTCGTCTTTCACCAACGTCATCCCTTCCTATTTGTTTGGAGAAGGGTGGATTTGTTTGCGTGAATACGTATAGAATGGTCGTAAGTAAGGCTCGTCTAAATAGAAACGCAGAGGTTGATAGATGGATGTTTAAAATCGGCGTGGTGGGTCCCAAGCAATCGGTAGAAAGGATTCTTATGGTTGCAAAGGAATTCGAGGAAGGAATGAATTTTGTTCCGTATCCGTATACAGAGACAAAAGAGACAGAAAAAATCGTCTTGGAAAATGACCAGTACGTGGATCATTGGCTTTTTTCCGGACCGATTCCGTACTTGATTGCCAGGCAAGCATTGGATGATGACAAGCGGATGGAGCATATTTACCCGACGGAGTCCAGCATCTATAAAGGCTTTTTGGAAATGGTCTACACCCATCGGAAATTAATCGATCGCGTCAGCATCGATATGCTTTTATCCACCAAATTCATGGAAGATTCCCTGCACAGCATCAACATCTCTGTTAGCGATATGTATATGAAGACGTTCGAAGCTACGATCGATCCGCAGGAGCTGCAGGATTTTCATCTTGCGCTATGGAAGGAGAAAAAGACAGACGCTGCCATGACCTGCTATCCGACCGTTTATCAAGCGCTAGTAGAGGCAGGTATCCCAGCCTATTGGATCTCGCCAAGCCATATGGAGATCCAGCAAACGGTACGCGTGTTTGTCGAGAAAGTGCGGACGTCGTATTTCAAGGATACACAGATCGGAATCGAGATGATTGAGGTCGAGCAATTTGACAGAATCAAGGAGGGCGCAAAGACCCCGTATCATTTGCAATATTTGGAGCTACGTATAAAGCAAGCCTTGATCAAGCTGTGTGAGCAAGTAGACGGATCACTTCTGGAGCAGGGGAATGGCCGATATGTCATCTTCAGCACGCGCGGGACGATTCACAGGGAGATTCCTACCTTGCAAAACACAGTGGAGTTTTTGGCAAAAGAAGCAGATACGCCGGTCGCTGTCGGAATCGGTTTTGGAGAGACGGCTTTTGCAGCAGAGATGAATGCACACCGAGCCTTGCGTCAATCAAAGGAAAAAGCTTCACGAGATATCGTGATGATCCAGGATGACGGAACGATCGTGGAGTGGGTCGGTCAGGAAGAAGAGCTCATCTACTCGTATCGTGCCGACGATGATGAGGTTTTGGAAAAGCTGAAAAAGGGAAACATCAGCGTCAAAAGCTATAAAAAGCTCGATGCCTTGCTGCAAAAAATGGGTTGGACCGATTTCACGACAAAGGATCTGGCCAAATATTTGCAAATGAGCGAGCGAAATGCACAGCGAATCGTCGCGGATTTGTGCGCTGTTGAGCTGGCGGAAAGCTCAGGGGAGGAATCGCAATCAACGCGAGGAAGACCCATCAAGCGATACCGACTTTTGTAAGCACCCTGTTTACGGGTGCTTTTTTCATTGCAGAGAAATCGAAATGTTAAAAAAAACCGTTGCCAATAGTCTCAACATTTCGTAATGTATATATAACGACATGTCGTAATATATGCGGTAAATAAGAAAGCTGGACCATATTTGCGCGGATCGTCAGTCATCGAAAGAGATGAATGCGCTTTCGCCAAAATGAAAGACTAGCTTAGTCATGCATCTAGAAGGAGGTATCCACACATATGGTATCAGCACGCACGAGAAACTGGATTTTAGCGCTTCTGTTTTTGGGCTGGGCATTAGGGAACCTGGATCGATACGTTATGAACTATGCCATTTTATCGATCACAGAAGACTTGCAGCTTAGTGCTTCATCCACGGGATTATTGCTCAGTAGTTTTTTTGCTGGTTATGCACTCATGCAAATGCCTGGAGGCTGGCTGGCAGACCGATTTGGTGCCAGAAAAGTACTCATCGCTTCTGTTGTCATGTGGTCCATTTTTACGGGGCTGACCGGAGCCGCTTGGTCGATGGCTTCCATGATTCTCATCCGTTTTCTGTTCGGGATCGGTGAAGGTGGTTTCCAACCAGCCAGCTCGAAGATTATCGCTACCATCTTTCCAGTTAAGGAACGCTCGCGAGCCATGTCCGTGATGCTCTCCTCTAGTGCCATTGTTGGACTTTTCTCTCCGATTTTATCCGTTTGGATGATTCAAACCATGGGCTGGCGAACCATGTTCGTCGCCATTGG
Organism: Brevibacillus sp. MS2.2; assembly: GCF_013284345.1. NCBI lineage: Bacteria > Bacillati > Bacillota > Bacilli > Caryophanales > Paenibacillaceae > Brevibacillus > Brevibacillus sp. MS2.2. The sequence continues at coordinate 92,274 of NZ_JABSUZ010000009.1, read as the reverse complement.
AGCGATTGGCGCCATCATTGCTTTCCTGTTCTGGCGCTATATTAAACTTCCACAAACAGAAACTGCAATGAATACAACTGGCTCCGATCAACCAAAAAGCTCAGTGGCTATGCTGTTTAAAACACCGTTGCTTTGGAGTCTGTTAATCGCTTACTTTAGCATTTATGCAGTAAACTGGGGCCTCGTAACCTGGATGCCAACCTACTTGAGTAAGGTACGCGGACTGGATATGATTTCACTTGGCTGGCTACAAACGATTCCTGGCTTCGCTACGTTGGTTGGTATCTATGTGAGTGGCTATGTACTGGACAAGCTGCCTAAAGGTCGCGAAAAAATCATTGGTAGTTTCTCCTGTGTGGTAGTTGCGGTCCTCTTGTACTTCATGTTTACTGCATCGAGCGTGACGATGTTTATTACGTATCAAGCCATTGTGTCGCTGTTCCTTTCCTTTGTGATCATTCTGTTGCCGTCTGTTGTCCTGAAAAATCTTCCGGCTGCCGTAGCGGGAACAGGGATGGGCATCGTGAATACAGGTGGACAGCTAGCTGGCTTTATCACGCCAATGGCGATTGGTTTTATCGTTGAAGCGTTTAACGGCTCATTTGATGCAGCGTTCTGGATGCTGATCGGCTTCGCGGTTATCTGCATCGGCGCACTATTATCGTTGAACTATGAAAAAGGCGAGCTGTTGAAGCAAAACGCCGACAGTGCATCCGCCTGAACATCGAGAGAAAGGAGCGTATGAAATGAACAGAATCGAAATCATTTCTGCTTTAATTGAACAAAAAAGAGACGCGTTTATTCGCGTTAGCGATAAAATTTGGGAAACACCAGAAATTTACTTCGAGGAGCATCGTTCTGCCGAGTATTTGTATCAAGCTTTGGCAGCAGAGGGCTTTGAAGTGGAGAAAGGAATCGCTGGACTGGGTACTGGTTTTGTTGCCAGCTTTGGAAGCGGCAAGCCTGTCGTAGCCATCCTGGGCGAGTATGATGCGCTGGCAGGTTTAAGCCAGAAAAAAGGCGCGATCAACCATGATCCGATTGTGACTGACGGACATGGCCATGGATGTGGACATAATCTCTTAGGTGCTGGAGCATTGGCAGCAGCGGTTGGCATCAAGGATTACATGGAGCAAACCGGTTTACAAGGTACTGTTCGTTACTATGGGTGCCCAGCAGAAGAAGCAGGCTCTGGAAAAGCGTATTTGGCAAGAGCCGGCGTATTTGCTGACGTAGATTTTGCACTCTCCTGGCACCCTGCGACAGCGCCAAGCATCATGAACATCAGCTCGCTCGCGAATTACTCTGTTCGTTTTCAATTTCACGGAAAAAGCGCGCATGCAGCCGCCGCTCCGCATTTGGGACGCAGTGCCCTGGATGCCGTGGAACTGATGAACGTAGGCGTGAACTACATGAGAGAGCATATGATTCCGGAAGCACGGGTTCACTACGCGATTACGAATACAGGCGGTATTTCGCCAAACGTCGTCCAGCCGTTTGCGGAGGTCGTGTACTTGATTCGCGCTCCGAAAAAGCAGCAAGTGAAGGAACTGTATGAAAGAGTCTACGACATCGCACGGGGAGCCGCCTTGATGACGGGAACCACCATGGAAGCGGTGTTTGAGGGGACAGCTTCTGATCTGGTGCCGAATACGGTATTAGCGAAGCTCATGCACAAAAATCTGGTTGAAGTCGGCGTGCCTACGTACGATGAAGCAGACCAGCAATATGCCAAACAAATTCAGGCAACGTTAACAGCAGAGGATATGAGAGCCTCGTTGTTTGGGTTGGATCGTGAAACAGCGAAGCAACTGAAGGACAAAGCGATTGCGGATGTGATCGGGCCACTGTCAACGCACGAGTTTACGCTTGCTGGGTCTACGGATGTGGGAGATGTGAGCTGGCAAGTTCCAACGATGCAATGCATGACGACATGCTGGGCACTGGGTACACCTTTCCATACGTGGCAGGTCGTCTCGCAAGGGGCCATGCCTATCGCACACAAGGGGATGCTGCAAGCAGGTAAAGTCATGGCTGCTACAGCGATCGAGGCGATGGAAAACCCTGCGTTGATCCAACAGGCAAAAGCCGAATTGCAGGAACGTTTGGAAGGAGAAGAATATTTCTCGCTCATTCCTGACGATGTTCAACCACCTCAGAAAGTGTAAATCGATGGTGAAAAGGAAGTTGGTTAGTCAAGTGGCGCAGCAAACAAGAACGATCGAAACAGACTGCTTGGAACAATGGATCGAGCAATATCGCGGGGAGTCCAGCAAAGGCAAATGCGCTGCTTATATCCCTGCTTTGAAAGAGGCTGACCCAACACAGCTAGGGATTTGTGTGATGGGGCCAGATGGACAAATCAGCAGGGCTGGCAACTATGATGCTCCTTTTACCCTGCAAAGCATTTCCAAAGTCATCAGCTTTCTCGCAGCATGTACGCACCACGGGATTGCGAATGTATTGGAGCAGGTGGATGTAGAGCCTACGGGAGACGCATTTGATTCCATGGTGCGGCTGGAAATGCACAAGCCGGGAAGGCCTTTTAATCCGATGATCAATGCAGGAGCGATTACGGTTTCTTCCTTGTTGCAGGGGAACGGAGTCCAGGAAAAGTTTCGCTCCTTTCAAGACATGGTCGAGCGCATGACAGGTCGCAAGCATCAGATCAACGAGGAAGTGTATCGCTCCGAGTGGCAAACGGCCAACCGCAATCGTTCTCTCGCCTACTATCTCGCAGCTACTGGTTTTTTGGCTTGTCCGGTAGAGGATGCTTTGGACGTGTACATCCGGCAATGCTCACTGGAGGTAACAGCAGAGGACATTGCGAAAATCGGCTTGATCCTGGCGCAAGATGGCTATGATCCGATACGCAAGGAACAGCTTTTCGGCAAAGAGCTGGCTCGCGTGACCAAAGCATTGATGGTCACATGCGGCATGTACAACGCTTCTGGCAATTTTGCCGCTTTTGTAGGTGTGCCAGCGAAAAGCGGTGTGTCAGGAGGCATTATGGCTGCCGTCCCTCCGCGTGGGCGTTCTGGGAAACTGCCTTTTGCTGGCGGCTGCGGAATCGGTGTGTATGGCCCTGCTATTGACCCGTATGGAAACAGCGTAGCAGGGGTAGCACTGCTCAAGCATATGGCAAGTGCGTGGGATTTGACGATCTATTAAAAAGAAATGGCTAGAGATCACAGAGCATGTCTGGATCTTTAGCCATTTCTTTTACTTGTGTAATTGATCTTTGATAAGTTGCTCTTCGTATTCTTCAGGATTCGAAATGCTGTTTTCAATAAAAAATTCAGCCTGGCTCTTTATGATGCTAATTTCTCTCTCTTCCTCTACCACTTTCATTCCATCTGGAGTAGTGAGGTGAGCAACTTCTGATAGATTTCCTTCCTTTTGAATCTGATCTAATCGTAAATCAACGAGCACTGTCATCAGAAGTTTATCTTTATAGAAGATTCTTGCTGTCACCTGTTTTTTCTCCAAATCAACCAAAGGATAATCAGTTCTGATTCCAACTGGTTCAAAAATGGTAAACCCAACACTTTTCATAGTGGATCACCTCGCTTCTTGATTTTACCAAATAGAAACAGCAACATACAGTTTCTGGCTTTCATTGGCAAAAAAAAGAACCTGTGACATACTGGAGCTATCACGTTCATCGGAGGAAATCAACATGGTAGATGTGGTTGCATGTGGCGAGTTATTGATTGATTTTACACCGTTACAGCAGAAGGAAAAGCCGGACAGCGCTGCATTTGAACAAAACCCTGGAGGAGCGCCTGCCAATGTACTTGCCGCTCTGTCGCGCTTTGGGAAACGGACTTCCTTTATCGGTGCGGTGGGAAACGATGTGTTTGGACGTTTTTTGCAACAGACCTTGATCAGACAGAATATTGGCACAGAAGGGCTCGTGCTCACGGAGGAAGCGCCTACGACATTGGCTTTTGTCCATCTTGATGAGACAGGCGATCGTTCTTTTCACTTTTACCGCAATCCGGGTGCAGACATGATGCTGCGGGAGCAAGACGTGAACGAGGCGCTGATTGCACAGGCAGCGATTTTTCATTTCGGTACGTTGTCCTTGACCCATGAGCCAGCCAGATCAGCAACCTGGAAAGCCGTCGAGTACGCCAAAAAGCATCAGCGGCTCCTTTCATTTGACCCGAATATTCGAGCGTCCTTATGGGAGGATCTGGAGGAAGCGAAGGGGATGGCTCTCAAAGGAATGGCGCAGGCTGATATCGTCAAGCTGTCCGAGGAAGAGCTGGCATTTCTCATGGGGAGCGAGGATGTCGTGGAAGCGACAGCGTGGATGCTTGCGCAATATGATCTGCAAGCCGTTTTTGTTACGTTGGGGGAAAAGGGGTGCTTTTACCGCACACGAAATCGTTTTGGTACAGTCGGTGGCTTTCCAGTAACCGCGATCGATACGACTGGAGCGGGAGACGCGTTTGTGGGAGCGCTGCTCTATCAGCTTCTTGAGGCGGGAGAAAGTATGCTGGATATCCCACAAGCCGCGTTAGAGGACATGGTTCGCTTTGCTAATGCCGCAGGTGCACTCACGACAACGAGATCAGGTGCTATTCCCGCCTTGCCTACGCTGTCTGAGGTCAAAAGCTTCATGGAAGCAGCACGGTAGGAGGGAAGAATCATGATATTTGTGGAAGTCATCCTGCCTGTCCTGCTCATTTTTTTTAGCGGCTATATTTTGCAGCGCATTTTCAAAATGGATTTGAAGCCGATCTCTTCCCTGGCGATTTACATCTTGTCGACGGCGCTCGTCTTTCGAACCTTTTACAAAACACAGCTCGACTTGCAATTATTTTATATCGTCGTGATTTCGCTACTTTTGCTGGCTGCTCTCGTTGTGATTACGCAGTTGACGGCACGATTGTTCAAATACGACAAGCAACAGGAAAGCGCACTGATGCTCGCGACCGCCTTCATGAACAGTGGCAACTACGGGACGCCGATTATTTTGTTCGCCTTCGGAGAGGCTGGCTTTACGTATGCGGTGCAAATCATGGTTTTCCACTCGATCATGATGGGCGTATTCGGCGTGTATTTTGCCTCCCGGGGCGGGAATGGGATGGGGACGGCCATCAGGGCGATCTTCAAGCAGCCGTCCAATTACGCTGTGGTTCTCGCGATTTTGCTGCAACAGCTTCAAGTCGTCATTCCGCAAAGCTACTATCAGGCGATTGATCTCGTCGCACAGGCGGCGATTCCAGTTGTGATGCTCATCCTGGGCATGCAGCTCGCCAATGTATCTACCAAAGCGCTAGAGTGGCAGGGACTCAGTGCTGCGAGTGTCATTCGGCTGGTGGCGTCACCACTTTTGGCGTACCTCATCTGTCTGCTATTCCCGATTGACCCACTTCTGCAAAAGGTGTTGGTCGTTCTGGCAGCCATGCCTTCTGCCGCAACCACTGCGATCTATGCGATCCAATTCAACATGCGACCACAATTCGTCTCCAGCAGCGTGCTGGTTACGACGGTTATCAGTATAGGCACATTAACGTTTTTGCTGAACATTTTGCACTAGTCCTGACGTAGACAAGGGAGGAAGAAAACATGAACAAGGCAGAGGTATTACGGCTTTTTGACAAGGAGATGAGGGTGGAAATCACCTATCCGCCACTCCGGCGGGAGGAGACAGAACACCTCGTTCGCCACGTCTCACCTACCTCGGATGATTCAGGGGTAGTTTTGTTTTCCAGGCTGTCTGAAGAAAATGCAGAGGAAGTTATCAAGCAGGAACTTGAATATTTCTCAAGTCTTCAGCAGTCCTTTGAGTGGAAGCTGTTTGATTATGACCAACCGGCTAATTTGCTTGAGAGGCTGAAAGGCCATGGTTTTACAGTTGATGAGGAGGAGGCGCTGCTTGTGTTGGAGGTGGCGCAGGCAGAGGAGTTGCGAAGCCTTGTCATTCCGACAGAGATACGGCAAATCACAGACTCGGCGGGCATTGATGATATCATGCAGTTGAAGGAGCAGCTATGGGGCAGTGCGAATGCGGAGCTTGCTGCGAGATTAAAACGGGATTTGGCGGAAGATCCTGAGCACCTGCTCGTGTACGCTGCATACAGTGGTGATCAGGCAGTGAGTGCAGCTTGGATGTACTTGCATGAGGATACGTCCTTTTGCAGTCTGTGGGGAGGCTCTACTTTGCCTGACTTCCGAAATAAAGGCTATTATACAGCTCTCGTGGCAGTGCGGGTACAAGCAGCACAGGAACGCGGGTATCCGCTGTTGATGGTGGATGCGAGTCCGATGAGTCGACCGATTTTGGAGAAAAAAGGCTTTGAATTCCTCGCCTATTCTTATCCTTGTTTTTATGAGTATAAATAGTATCCGCGGTAAAGGAAGCTGCCCGTTGTTGTGAGGGGCAGCTTTTGTAGTTGCAGAGATACGTATATGCAAAAAAACCATTTTGCACTTGAAGCTTACGTAACGTAATGAATTATGCTGTAAATACCGGTAAAAACCTCGCGCGAAAACGTACGCTAAGCTTAAAAATGAGAGGGAGTTGAAGAGAATGATGAAACAAACACGAATTGGTAAAACAGATTTAGTTGTCAATCCAATCGGACTAGGAACAAGCGCTGTAGGTGGCCACAATATTTATCCGAATTTAAATGAAGAAGTAGGGAAAGATTTGGTGCGGGCTGCGATCAACCATGGAGTGAACTTTTTAGATACAGCGTTTTTTTATGGAACAGGACGTTCAGAGGAGCTAATAGGTGATGTGATAAAAGAAGCAGGAAAGCGACATGAACTCATCCTTGCAACAAAAGGTGGCCTTACACTTGTCGGCAATGATGTTACCATGGATAATTCACCTGCTTATTTAAAACAAGCCGTTGAAGATAGTTTGAAAAGGCTACAAACAGATTACATAGATTTATTTTATATTCATGCTCCAGATCAGGATACACCAAAAGATGAGGCGGTTGGAGTCTTAAAACGGCTAAAGGACGAAGGTAAAATCAGAGGAATTGGCGTTTCTAACTTCTCACTGGAACAATTGAAAGAAGCAAATAAGGATGGGTATGTCGATGTATTACAGGGAAACTACAATTTGCTGCAGCGTGAAGCGGAACAAGAATTCTTTCCATATACGACAGAGAATAATATCTCGTTTATTCCATACTTTCCACTAGCATCAGGCTTGCTTGCCGGTAAATACAAGAAGGATATGACATTCAATGATCTACGCAAAGATATGCCGCACTTCCAGGGCGACAAATTCAAAAAAAATCTAGAAAAGGTAGAGCAGCTCCGGAAAATTGCAAATAAAAAGAATGCCGAAGTTGCCCATATAGTCCTTGCTTGGTATTTCACACATGATTCAATTGAGGTTGTCATTCCCGGAGCGCAAAGAGCAGAGCAAATGCTGGATAATTTAAAAACAGTAGACGTCCACCTGACAGAAGAAGAAATCAACGAAATTGATCGTATTTTTAAATAGGTCTCTGTGGCGAATCTTCGTACTACTGCCCTTTCGTATTAGGAGGTTAGTCAGTTGTTACTGGTTGACCTCCTTAGTTACACAACTTTACCGTTACTTGTGATACGGTTCACCGTACATGATCTTGAACGATCGACCCCGTTAGTTGAACGGTTTAGTTGAACTAATTAGTAGATTTTGTTGGTCTAATCGCTTTAATGCGTCATTGACTACTTCTTTTGAAAAGTTTTTCACAATTACCTGATTCTCTATTAAGAAAACATTATCGCCCATGCACCGCTCAATGTAATCCAACAATCCAGCCTTAGTGCAAAGGGAACACCATCTCTTTTCACCTTCACTAAAGGTGACTGTGACCTCAATATGTTCTAAAGATTCTTCACTTGAATCTTGAATCGTATCGTCAAATGCCCAGTTAACTAATACTGGTACGCTACTCCCGTCAGGTACGAAATAATACTTTCTAAACCATCTTGCTCGGTTATTGTCACCAACAACCCTTATCTGTTCTTTTACTTCGTCCTCAGCTAAAACTTCGTAATGCTTACCACGTGTCAGAGCGTCAAAATAAAGACCCACATCCTTGCAAATTACGATCGTTCTTTTGTTGTCTGCCACCTTCGTTCACACCACCTGTTTTCTAATGACAATAGTGCAATTACTTCCACATTCCTTGTTTCCGGGACCGAGGGTCGCCCAGACCCGGAGCGTGAACGCGGTATTTAGTAATGTATATTTCAGTTAAGTCTTCTTTTAAACGGCACTTATTTATTACCGAGCTGTTCCGCCAAACCGATTAGAAGTCCTTCAATTCCACGAATGTAGCAGAGCCGATACGAGTCCTGGTACTGAACCACTTCTCCGACGAGCTGAGCGCCATGCTTAGTGAGCCTGGATACCATTTCGTCAATGTCTGCAACGGTGAACATGACCCGCAGATAACCGAGGGCATTTACAGGAGCGGTTCGGTGATCCGATATAGTAGGTGGGGTGAGAAATCGCGAAAGTTCAAGTCGGCTGTGGCCATCTGGGGTAACCATCATAGCAATCTCTACACATTGTGAACCCAGCCCAGTTACGCGACCAGCCCATTCACCTTCGACAGTAGCGCGCCCTTCGAGCTTCAAGCCAATCTCCTCGAAGAAAGAGATGGCGTCATCAAGGGATTCTACAACGATACCAACATTGTCCATTCTTAGTAATTTGTTATTTGCCATTAGTTTTATCTCCTTATGTGTACAAATTTATTACCTGATCATCTTCATATTTATTCTATCAAGGATTACCAATTCCCCCCCCAAACGATTGACATTACGACCTCGTCAGTGAGATTTTTGAAGCACAATCAGCCCAACCTAGGATTCAGTGCTTACGTATAGTAGAATGATACAAAAAAGGGAACAGAAGGTGTAAGCGATGTGCCGAAACATCAAAACCTTGTTCAACTTCGACCCACCCGCGACAGAAGATGAGATTCAAGCAGCAGCCCTGCAATTCGTGCGAAAGCTCTCGGGCTTCAACACGCCTTCGAAGGCCAATGAAGAGGCTTTTCACCGCGCGGTCCAAGAAGTCTCCGTTGTTGCGAAAAATCTCTTGGATTCGCTGGTGACGAATGCAGAGCCACGCAATCGAGAAGTTGAAATCGAGCGTGCTCGCGCGAGAAACGCCAAACGGTTTGGCACGACAGAGTAGTGAGATGAGAAAGACATACAGTCTTTTTTAGGGGCAGTCTGTTAGGGTGACTGCCCATTTTTATTTTGCGAGAAATAAATGCGTGGTGTCAAAGATGGAAGATCGAGATTTTGTGCCCTCCCATTCTTAATCAGAAATTTCAGCATCTTATCATCTTCTTATGAGATGATTTATCATTTCGCTACTATGTCTCTCTCCTGCAAATTATATTATCGTAGAGTGCAAAGGGGAGAGGATCATCATGGAAAAGGTGAACGTCGCACAACATTTATCACACTTGCAAGATTCCTGGGGCTCTCTGATTGTCGGAGAGATGAATGATACGTCTATTAAGCTAGAGAAGCTGCAAGGTGAGTATCCTTGGCAACAAAATGACCAGAAAGATGAATTGCTGTTTGTCGTCAAAGGCAGACTGCTGCTGATGTACCACGAGCGTAATATATGGGTGGAAGCCGGAGAGTTTATCGTTGTGCCAAAGGGAGTTTCCTACAAGCTGTTTATCCCGAATGGCGATTGTCATCTACTGGCGATTGAACCGAAAAAATTCGCTGCTCTCAAGCGCTGCTCCTAAGACGATCAACATAGAAAATCGAGCGCTATTCGTTCGCGAATAGCGATGATATAGAGCTGTCAATCGACCGGTCACTTTCGTTGTCTGGACAATTGGCGGCTTTTTTGCTATTAATATATGTTCAAAAAAGTGTTGACTTATGCGTAATTTAATATGTAATAAATACTGATAGCTCCAACTCTTTTCGAGGTGATGAATGTTGGACGACGGCATATATGTATTGATTAAAAAAGGAGACCCCGAGCAGCTTCAGAAGCGTCAGTTTCTACATAAGGAAGAGTGTACGATTGGGAGACGGGGCAATCAATTACAACCTGACATTGCTTTTTCCAGTCCGTATATTTCCAGAAGGCATGCCGTGATACGGAAAATCAATAACCAATATACGATTTCTGATTTGCAAAGCAAGCATGGGACAGAAGTGAACGGAATGTCAATACAGCAAGCGCCGCATTTTCTTTATCACGGTGATCATATTACGCTGGCCAAAGGCGTCGTAGAGATGATCTTTTTCGCAGAGGGTAGCGAGATGGATGTGACGCGGGAGTTCTCATTCCCTTTGACGATTCCAAAAGAAACTACTTCCACGTCTGGATTGGTCATCAATCTGGAACGCAGAGAAATTCGTCTCGATGGCGCGAGAATCCATTTGACCGGAAAAGATATGGACTTGCTCATGCTTCTGTACCAACGTTCGAATCAGGCGGTCAGCTATGAGGAAATCATGGTACTCGTCTGGCCGGAACGGTTGCTGAATGCGGAGAGCAGCGTCCCGGATGTTGGACGAGCCGAGATCAACGCTCTCGTTTATCGCTTGCGAAAGCGGCTGGGCAGATATGGCGAGAACGTCACCACGATCCCGCGGTTCGGTTACATGTGGGAAGAATAGTAGCAGTACGGCGGACACAGGATGAATTTCCTGTGTTTTTTTGCATTTGATGTAACTATCTGACACTTATCATCGTCCTATGAGAATAGTCTCATCTAGTCATCATCTTTTTTCCATATATTATGGTATCCGACTGTAATATCGTGTGGTAGGGAAGGTGAATGACTAGTGAAAAAGACATGGATAGTATTTTGGACGGTTTTTTTCGTTGTTCTTTCAGGGTTTTTCTATCTTTTCTGGGACTTTTGGAAGGACAACACGCAGTCGGACGGCGAGAGGGCAAAGGCAGCATTCACTGCGTATACGACAAAGTGGGGAGAACAGAAATTCTCTGACATGTACGAGCAGCTTTCTTTACATACAAAAAAGACCATCAGCAAAGAAGAATTCGTTTCGCGTTACCAAAACATTTACGGCGGAATCGAGGCCAAAGCGATTGCGGTCGAGCCGATGTACAATGGCGACGTCATGCCAGGTGAGGATGGGCAGATCAACTTTCATTACCGGCTGACGATGGAAACTTTCATTGAACCGATTTCCTTTACGGGGAAAGCGACGCTTGTCAAAGAAACGCAGAATGACTTGGAGGACTGGTACATTCATTGGAATCCTTCTTTTATTTTTCCGGAAATGAAAGAAGGGGACAAAGTAAGAGCCAATACGGTGTATCCCAGACGAGGTGAGATCACGGATCGGGCAGGGCGTCCATTGGCAACAGAGCGTGTCGTGGTAGATATCGGGATAAATCCGGCAGAGTGGAGTCAGGCTTCGCAGGTCGGGAAAATGGAGGTCAGCAAGCTTTTGCAAATTCCATTGGATGACCTCACCGCGAAGGCCCAAGCTACGACAAGCAAGTCGGCCAAGTTTATCCGGATCGCCACGCTGCCGCAGGACGATGCACGCATCAAACAATTAGAAAAAACAGAAGGGCTCAAATTGCATAAAAAGAAAGTCCGTTACTATCCCTATCAGGACGCGACAGCCCATCTGGTTGGCTATGTAGGAGCGATTAATCAGGAAGAGTACGAGAAGCGAAAGGAGCAGGGCTATAAAACGTCTGATGTGATTGGCAAATCAGGACTGGAACAGATTTTTGAGGAACAGCTAAGAGGGAGTGCAGGTGGGCGTATCGTCATTACGGATGCAGATGGAACGGAAAAGAAGACCGTGGCGGAACGCTTCGCCAAGCATGGACAGCCACTGGCATTAACCATCGATGCAAAAGTACAGCAGACGATTTACCAGGAGCTGAAAAACGAAGCAGGCACGGCTGCGGCGATCTCACCAAAGACCGGGGAAATACTGGCTCTCGTCAATTCTCCGTCCTTTGATCCGAATGCGTTTGTGCTTGGGATGTCGGCTACAGAGTGGAAGCAAATGAATGAAAACCCGCAAAAGCCGCTTCTCAATCGATTCGCGCGCGGGTTTGCGCCGGGCTCTACCTTCAAGCCGATTACGGCAGCGATTGGACTTGAGTCAGGCGCCATTACCCCTGCGGATAGTATCCATGTCCGCGGACTGCATTGGCAAAAGGATGCGTCCTGGGGGGGATATGAGGTGACGCGGGTCAGCGATTACGGAGGACCTGTCAATTTGGAAAAAGCATTGGTGTACTCCGACAATATTTATTTTGCGAAAGCGGCACTCTCCATGGGGGAGGAGCAATTCGTGAAAAAGAGCGAGTTGTTTGGATTCCATGAAGCTCTCCCGATTCCATATCCACTGGACAAGTCGAAGCTGTATAACGACGGTTTCAAAAACGAGATTCAATTGGCAGACTCTGGTTACGGTCAGGGCGAGGTTACGATGACGCCGATTCATCTCGCGTTGGTGTACAGCGCTTTTGCAAATGACGGGAATATCGTTCATCCATCACTGTTGCAGGAAGACAAAAAAGGCGGGTACTGGAAGACGAATGTCATACCTGCTGATGTGGCGAGCACGGTGAAGCAGCATTTGATACAGGTCATGGAAGACCCGCGCGGCACGGGACGAGGAGCACGCGTGCCTGGTATTCGCATGGCGGGCAAGACTGGAACAGCGGAGCTGAAACAAAAAAAGGGCGAGCTCGGATTAGAAAACGGATGGTATGCCGTTTTTAATGTAGATGATCCGCGTTTGCTGGTTACCATGATGATCGAAGATGTCCGTGGTCGGGGTGGCAGTCATGTGCTCGATGCACGGATTAAACGGATTTTCACGAAGGTACTGAAAGAGTAGGGAGAGCAAGGATGAAGGAAGAAAAAAATGATCGTTTGAAACGACTGCAAATCGTCTATATCGTCGTATTTCTGATGTTTGTGGTAATTATTTTGAGATTGGCGCAAATCCAAATCCAGCAAGGGAGCGATTATGCAAATGAGCTGGCAGACAGATCCTATAAAAAAGATTACATTCCCGCTATGCGAGGAAACATTTATGACCGCAACGGGTATGTTATTGCCGAAAGTCGGCCTTCCCATCTCGCTGTCTTCCGTGAACAAGAGATCATGGAGAAGAAAGCGTACTTTGAACTGGTGGAAAAGCTGGAGAAAATATTGAGCCTCGACAAGGCCACGCTGCTAAAAAAGATGGATGTCGGCTATGCCTACGAGAAAGGCAAGTATGTGGAAGCGGCGCGACAATTGCCGCGCTATTTGGAAAAAGAGCTGAAGGTTGATTTGACGGAGAAAGAAATCGCCGTGCTGGGTGAGCATCGCGGCGATTTGCCGGGGATTGAAGTGGTGACAAAACCGATCAGGAAATACGATCCCAAGCAAATCGCCGTACAGGCGGTCGGGTATGTTCGGCCCTTTCATATTGCTGAAAATGTGAAGCTCGCCTCTTACAAGGATGAGAGTACGCGGTATTTGCCGAACCAGTTAGTCGGGCTCGATGGGATTGAGCTATCTTACGAAAAAGAGCTTCGCGGGAGCAACGGTTACCGGATGTATGAGGTCGCAGCCGATCAGACGGTTGTGAAGCAAGTAGAGGAAGTTCCATCCGTCCCAGGCAATCATGTGTATCTCACCATTGATCAGCGGGTACAACTGGATATCCGGGATTCGATCCGAGCGTTTCTTCCGAAGATGCGTGCAACCATCCCAGAGGCGAGGTCCGCAAAGGGAGCGTACGTCGTGGCAGTCGAGGTCAAGACAGGCAAGGTCGTCGCGATGGTCAGTTATCCGGAATACGATCCAAACGTGTGGATTGAGGGGCCCGATCAAAAAACGTATGACGAGATCAAGCTGGCGGTGACGAATGGGACGATTCGGGAAGCGCCATACGATACGAGGCCATTAACGGGCGAAGCGGCTATCCAGGAGGGCTACAAGCATCCGGGCTCAATTGTCCCATCAGGGTCTGTCCTTAAGCCGATTACGGTATTGCTTGGTTTGCAGGAAGGCATCATCTCTCCCTCCGATCGTTGGAATGATGGAGGGGTGTATCACTATGGACGTGGAACAGACCGGATTAAGAACGACAACTCCAAAGCACATGGTATGATTAGCCCTGCGATTTCCCTGCAAAAGTCATCGAATACATACATGGCGAGAATCGGGGAGGAGCTGTCCCGTCGAAAAGGAAAAGAGTCAGCGTCTGTGCTGCAATCGTACTATCACGCATTCGGGTTAGGGGTTCAGACTGGCGTGGATTTGCCGAATGAAAACAAAGGCAAAGAAGACTATTTGGTAATGGATGAAAACTACGGACCACTAGCAGCGATGGTGCAGGCTTCCTTCGGGCAGCAAGTCCGGGCAACGACAATGCAATTGGCACAATATGCGGCCACGCTTGCGAATAAAGGTGTACGTTTGCAGCCGCAGATGGTAGATAAGATCACAGACGCAGAAGGAAAACTGGTGAAAACGTACACGCCGAAAACCATCAGCACCTTCCCTCACCCTGAAAAATACTGGGACATTCTGGAGCAAGGCATGGTGATGGTGACGAAACCAGGGGGAACAGCAGTCCGCGCGTATGAGGGAATGGCGTTTCAGGTAGCTGCAAAGACAGGAACATCGGAGCAAGATATTTATGTACCGGTGACGGAGACAGATGAGAAAACAGGGCAGAAAAAGACAAGGTGGAAAATGCACGGTCGCATTACGAATGGTGTCAGCATTTCATATGCTCCAGTCGACGATCCTGTTCTGGCAGTAGCCGTAATCGTTCCTGAGGGTGGTTATGGGGGAAGGTCGGCTGCGATCATTTCACGTTCTGTATACGATGTGTATGACAAGCATATCGGATTGAAATAGCGAGCTGTTCGAAGTGGTCTGTCGAGGATCTACTTCGGGCAGCTTCTTTCATTTACCATGACCCTCAAATCCCCTCAAATAATGCGTTAGATAGCGTATACAAGCTATAATAGAAGGAATATGAGAGGGGGAAGCACCCGTTGTTTGCAAATGAAGCCTATCGACAGCTAAAACAGATGATCTACTCCCTCGACACGGTCAGTCTTGAGATTTGCCGTTACAAGGAACCACTGATCCTCTCACCTGCTCCTTCTCATCGAATCGGGTTTGTCAAAAATATAAAAGGAACAATGGAAGAGAACGGGAAGAGACAGTTAGTTGAGGCAGGAGATGTGTTTCTTATCAAGCCGAAGACGAGCGTTTCGTTACGGACGGAACAAGATAAAGAGCTGGAGGTCTTTTTCATTGCGTTCTCCTATTGGATCGAACAAAACGAAACAGGGAAAGAGAGAGTATTTGTTCCGGGAGGAGATAATTTTCCTCTGGAAGGGACTTTCCGTGTACGAAGCCATTCGCAGGTCTTGCATTTAATGGAGGAGCTACATAAAAGCTATGCGTCAAATGAGGAGAGAGAGCAATTTCGGCAGAGGTTGTTATTCGAGCGTATTCTGTACATCCTGGTAAAAGATTTTTCTTCGATTGAGAGCAACGAAAATACAATGGCTAGCATCGAGGAAACGATTCTGTATGTCGATCAGCACTATATGCTCAACCTCACGCTGGAAATGTTGGCAGGAAAGGCGAATGTCAGTCCCAGCTATTATTCACGCATGTTCAAAACGTTAAAGGGTGTGAGCTTTTCCGATTACATGACAAACCTTCGAATCAATCGGGCAAAGGTGCTGCTCCGATTGTCGGGGAGCCGTTTGCGTGAGGTGGCACAAAGCGTAGGCTATAACGATGAGTTTTACTTCAGCAAGATGTTTAAAAAAGTCGTTGGCCAATCACCATCGGAATACGTCAAGTCGCATATGAGACAAGATAATTCATGAAATCGAGCAAGATTCTTCATGGTATGGTATAGTGGCTATCGATATAATCTCTATTGAAAATGATTTTCAATTTCGATGGAGTTTTATTTTGGTAGGAGGTTTTCTCATCATGAGAGCAAGACTGTTGTTACCAGGCTTTCTTCTTATTTTTATGGTATCTGTCTTTTTAAGTGGTTGCGGTACAGCGACACAAAATGCACAGGGAACAGCTCCAGCTGCGACCAATACAGAATCTACACCAGCTGCTTCAAGTGAAAAACGAGTGATCAAGCATGAGCTGGGGGAAACGGAAATCGTTGGCAAGCCTGCGCGTATTGTCGTGATGGACTTTTCCTTTGCAGATGCTTTGGCGACATTGGGTGTTGCCCCTGTAGGAATCTCTGATGATAATGATGCGAATCTGATCATTCCTGAGGTGAAAGAAAAAGTAGGAACTTATACATCGCTCGGTTCTCGTTACGAACCAAACATGGAGCTGATCAGTTCCCTTGCTCCTGATCTCATCATTGCAGATTTGAACAAGCACAAGGCTGTTTACGACAAATTGAAGCAAATCGCACCGACGATTGTACTGAATGACCACCAGGCGAACTATGAGCATATGCTAGCTAATTACGCCGTAATCGCTGATGCAGTAGGCATGAAAGAAGAAGGCAAAAAACGCCTGGACGAGCATCAAGCGAAAATGGATGCCATCAAAGCGAAGCTGCCAAAAACCGATGCCAAGCTGAAGGTTCTGCCAGCAGTAGTGAACCCGACCGGATTCTTCGCTCACTCTAATTCTTCCTATGCTGGCTCACTGCTGGAATACCTCGGGTTAGAGGATGCGGCAAAGAGTGAAGAGGCGTATCCAAAAACCAATCTGGAACAGCTGGTTGCCCTCAATCCAGACGTACTGTTTTTGATGAAAACAGGTGATAAGACGATTGTGGATGAATGGAAGACGAACCCACTTTGGCAAAACATCAACGCCGTAAAAAATGGCAAGGTGTATGAAGTAGCCCGCAATAAATGGGCACTTTCGCGAGGCTTGATCGGATCAGAGTTGAGTGCGGAGGAAGCAGTAACGCTTCTTTCTGGAAAATAAGAGGGGATTTTTCGGGATGGGTGTCGTAGCTGACATCGATCCCGTCGTTTTTGCGGGAGGAGGTTGTACCTATGGAGGGAGCAAAGGCGGGCATCGTTTTTGCGGCAGGAATGCTCCTGCTCGTTTTTGGTTTAGTCGTCAGTATCTCGGTTGGTTGGACAGACATGGGGTTGGTGAGTGGCGTAAAATCCCTTTTTGCCCCCTCTACATCGCAGGAGCATTTGATTGTGACGACGCTCAGGCTTCCCAGAGCGCTATTGGCGGTAATCATTGGGGCCTGTCTCGGTGTGGCTGGTGCGATTATGCAAGCAATGACAGGCAATCCGCTTGCTTCGCCACAGACGTTTGGGGTTAACGCAGGTGCATCGATGGCTGTCGTAGCTGCCTTGGTACTCTTGCCTAATCTCCCGGTGCCATTATTAGCGCCACTCGCTTTTGGCGGGGCTGTCATAGGTGGCTTTGTGGTGTACTATCTCGGTGCGGCTGGGGGGATGACTCCTGTTAAGCTGGCTTTGGCTGGCACAGCCGTCCATCTGTTTCTCGCTTCCATTACAGAGGCATTCATTTTGTTTCATCAGCATTCGACCGATCAAGTCCTGTTTTGGCTTGCAGGGTCATTGGATGGAGCGGATTGGACGGATGTGAACCGTGTGCTGCCTTGGTCAATCGCGGGGCTGGTGGTTGCCTTTTTTATGGCTCGGTCCATCGGGATTATGCGTATGGGTGAGGATGTAGCCAAAAATCTTGGACAACATGTAGTTCGGGTGCGAATGATCTGTGGAATCATTGTCATCGTACTTGCAGGCTCGGCTGTTGCCGTTGCTGGCCCGATCGGCTTTATCGGATTGATGGTGCCACATTTGACCCGACTTTTGCTAGGAAGAGAGAGTCAGCTATACCTCCCGATTACAGCGTTGCTCGGCGCATTGCTGCTGGTCTATGCCGACGTTCTTGCCAGGTTCATTGCGTATCCGTATGAGTCGCCAGTGGGCATCGTGACCGCTTTCTTGGGCGCTCCCTTTTTCCTCTATTTAGTGGGTAAGGAGAGGAGAGCCTCATGACACGCAGACAAAGTATTGCCCCTGTATTGCTTCTGTTGCTCATCGTCACCGTTATTATCAGTATCGGAACTGGGGCGGTGTCCATATCGCCGCGTGAGGTAGTAGAGTCACTTTTTGGGACGGGGCCGAAAAATCATCACTTTATAATTGGAGAGTATCGTTTGCCGCGTGTTGTCCTCGGCATGTTGGCTGGAGCGGGCTTGGCGGTATCCGGGGTTATTTTACAAGGAATGATTCGCAATCCGTTGGCCTCTCCTGACGTAATCGGCATCACCAAAGGGGCGGGGCTCGCATCTTCCATCGTCATTTTTCTTTTTCCCAAATCTCCGGCTTATTTGCTGCCGTTGGCGGCATTTGGGGGTGCGGCCGTTGTCGCTGCTATCCTGTATGTATATACAGCGCGAAAACGCGTCCAGTCCGCTACTCTAGCGCTGGTGGGGATCGCCATCGGGGTCATTTGTCAGGCGGGCATCCAATACCTGATGGTCAAAAATCCGGGTGATGTCAATGCGGCACTGCTTTGGATGGCGGGTAGCTTGTGGGGGCGGGGATGGGAGCACGTATGGGCGGTGCTTCCGTGGATACTCGTCTTTTTACCGATTGCTTATTTATTGGCGTACCGGCTCGACGTATTGTCTCTCGGAGATGATGTAGCAGAAGGCTTGGGCGAGGATGTGACGAGACTGCGCGTTGTCCTTTTGGTAACCTCTGTCGCACTTGCAGGAGCATGTGTGGCGGTTGTCGGTTCCATCGGATTCGTCGGTCTGCTCTCACCGCACATCGCTCGTCGTTTGGTAGGTGGGAAGCATGCACTTCTTCTCCCGGTCGCCGCTCTGCTCGGTGCTACGCTCATGGTCGCCGCTGATGGGCTAGGCAGATGGCTTTTGCCCCCGATGGAGGTTCCCGTGGGAATCGTGACAGCTGTCATTGGGGCGCCGTATTTCTTGTATTTGATCGGACGAGAGAAAAGAAGAGGGGTATAAAAGAAGGGATCGAATCTTGCAAAAGGACTTGCTTGCGAGGTTCGGTCTTTTAATTGTGTGGTAAAATATAGCAGGTATAAGATTGTTAGGAGGATGACTATGGCAGGGATGGAGATAAATGATTTATTAAGATTCGTTTTGATTACTTTTATCATGAGTTTACTAGTTATTTCCGTTGCTTTATTGCTTCAAAAGAAACGAGGTAATCTTGTCAATGGATTCACACTTAGTATGATTTCAGCAATTTCAGTAATCGTTTCCGGAACGAATCTTATGGTTATGGGTTACATAGCTGATGAATTTAACCTAAGTGGAGATGCTATGTCCACCTATATGTTTTTCATCATTTTAGGATTGAACATACTTAATTTCCTTATTTACTTAAAAAAAGCATGAGGATTCGGAAAAACTCGCATCGTCGATGATACGAAGTTTTTCCGTTTTTTCATGTCACGCTAAGCCAGTGAGGCCGCGGCGGTTTTATTTCGTATCTGCTTTTTGCAAAAAGCTGCGGATAACCTGCACGTATTCGTCTGTCTCTTCCAGATAGCCGACATGCGAGCTGTTTTCAAAGACATGGAGCTCGGCGTTTGGCACCAGAGACTGATAGTAACTTGTCGATTCAGGCGTCGCTTCATCATATCGGCCACAAACGAACAGGGAAGGAATGTTGATTTGATGCAGCTTGGGTGTGTAGTCGAATGTTTTCAGATTCCCTGTCGGGCAAAACTCAGACGGTCCCCACATCGTCATGTACACTTCTTTGTTCGCTTTTGGACGGCTTTCTGTCATGACTGTTGGCATTGGATCAAGGCGGCACACATGGCGCTTGTAGTATTCCTTCATGGCATCCTGGTATTCTTGTGAATCCGTTGTGCCCTGCTCCTCGTGTGTGGCGATGGTTTGTTGCACATCCTCTGGCAATTGCTCGATTAAACGATCTGCGTCCTGTTTCCAACGCTCTGCGCTCAGGCATGGGCTGGAGAAGATGATGCTCTGTACCCCTTCCGGCTTGGCATCCACCAAATAAGCTGCTGCCAGCATTGTGCCCCACGAGTGCCCCAGAATGTGAACCTCTTTTAAGCCAAGGGCTTGTCTGATGCAAGCCAGCTCTTCCACAAAGCGCTCGGTTTTCCAAAGAGTCAGATCGGTCGGGCGATCGGAATTTCCTGACCCGAGTTGATCGTAGAAAATGACGGGTCTGTCGTTGCCTAAGACATGAAGCGTTGATTTGAGCGGATCATGCGTATTGCCAGGTCCTCCGTGAAGGACGATCAGAGGCGTTTTCTCCCCTTCGCCGACACGACTGTACCATACTCTTCCGCCAGGAACGTCAATATAGCCTTCTTGCATACTCATCGATAATGCCTCCACTTCAGGTTCATGCTGATCACTTCTTCTTTCAATATAGCATATGGAATTGTTTTTACACTTTTTTTAGAATTGATTTAGACCGTGTTTAGACCCTCTATTTATCATGACTGGTATAGAGAGCGATGACAGTTGCTTTCGATGAAAATAGGAGGGACCATCATGCGAAAAAAATGGTTGAGTATCGGCTTGTCGGTTGGAATCACAGGAGCATTGATTTGGGGATACGGGGCATCAGCGAGTGCGGATAGTACGACGATGGGCGTATATGAATCAGCCCTGCATCAAACGAAGGAAGCGAAGAACATGACGGCCCACGTGCAGCTATCGCTCACAGACAACGGAGCGAAGTTGCTCACACTGGAGGGAGTCGCAAAGATCGATCATAACCAGCACATCGGAAATGTAGAGGCGACTTTTACAGACACGCTGGGCGAGAAAAGCATGCAAGCCTTTCTGGAAAAGGATCAAGTTGTGGTTAAAAAAGGGGATAGTAACGTTTATCGGGTCATGGAAAAAATGGATAGAAGACACCAACCAGAAAATGACGCCGATAACAAACGCGGGGCCATGATGCATAAGCTGTTTGCTTCGGTATTCGGCGATCTCGGAAAAAACGCGACCGTTGAGAACCTACCGGATGGAGGCAAGCGTACGTCGCTTCAGCTCTCCGAAGAGCAAATTCCGGCATTTATCCAGGCAGCCGGACCTATTCTCTACGATAAGCTCGCCGAACATAGTGAAGAAGCGTCTTCCTCTGAAAGCCATCTATCTGTGAAGCTTCCTCGCTTACAAGAGGATTTTCAAGTGGACCAAGTATTGCTGAACGCCAAGATTGACGAGAAAAATCAAATCGAACAGCAATCTGCTGTGGTGAACCTCTCGGGAACGGACGCGTCTGGGAAAGAGCATAAGCTCCAGCTTTCTTTGGATATCCGCTTGACCGATCTGGGCACGACCACACCTGATCGCATCGATCTTACTGGCAAGCAAGTTGAGAAGGTTTCCCGTGAGGACATGAAGAACAAATGGAGAAAAGGCTGGACGAAGCATTCCGATTCCGAGTAAACCATGACTGCAAGGGGGTGATGAACCATGTCGATCAAAACAAGACTTTTGCTCTCCTATATTGCCATGATTATTATCCCCCTTGTTTTGTTTGGATTGGTGGCATCGGGATTGGCGAATTACTTTTGGGGAGAACGGGAGGAAGGCAAACCGCTCCTTCGTGATACGCTCAATAAACGAGACGAGTTGTTTGCTGGTGTCACATTCATGGCCAAATACGCTCCCGATCAATTGACGAACGAGAACATGCTGACAGAGACGGATGAGCAGCTACAAGCAGTTGGCGGTGCATTGATACTGACAAAGGACGAAAAAGTGCTATTCCTCTCCCCGTCGATTGATAGCGCTGACGTGCCTGACTATTTGCAGGATCAACCGGATCAGGGGCGCATGCATAACTGGAAGCAATTTAATCAGGACGGCTACACGTTTGATACGTACGAGTTTCCTTTTGCTGATCAAAGTAAAGGGAAGCTCTACTTCCTTGCGAATTCTTTCCCATTTATGCAGACAGGCATTTATTTTTTTATCACATTGATTCTCAGTCTTCTAACGATTGTGGCGCTGACGAACGGTGTACTAACGTTTCTAGTTTCACGCAGTATCATTCGACCTTTGTACGCCTTAAAGCAGGCAGCATACGAAATCAAAGAAGGCAATCTGGAGCGCTCTGTTCAACTCCATCGCAAGGATGAGCTGGGAGAGCTGGGAGAAGCATTTGAAGAGATGCGTGGCAGATTGTATGATTCTATCCATTTGCAGCTACAGTATGAGGAAAATCGTAAACAACTGATTTCCAGTATTTCGCACGATCTAAAAACACCCATAACAGGAATCAAAGCCTGTGTAGAAGCGGTTCAGGAAGGGATTGCGGATACGGAAGCGAAGCGGGAAAAATATATGAAGATGATTGCCATCAAATCAGAGCAGATGGACCGCCTGATTGATGAGCTGTTTTTATTCTCGAGACTGGATTTGAACAAGCTTCCCTTTCACTTTGAAGAAGTTGATATGCGAGCATATTTGGCTCAGTTTGCCGAGGAGCTGCGGCTAGACCCGCGGATGCACGGTGTATCTATTCGCTATGACGAGGAAAATGAAAGTCCGATTCCAGTCATGGCTGATCAGGAAAAACTCCATCGCGTGCTCATGAATATCGTGGACAATAGCCTGAAGTACTTGAACAAGGACGAGAAGCTGCTCCGATTGGAGGTGGAGAAAGCCGACAGTGAAGTGATTGTGGCAATCTCCGACAATGGGACAGGGATTGAAAAAGAAGCCATACCTCATATTTTTGACCGTTTTTATCGGGCGGACCCTTCGCGTAATTCGGCCATGGGAGGCAGTGGTCTTGGACTCGCCATCGTCAAACAAATTGTGGCGGGGCACGGTGGTCGTGTATGGGCGGAGAGTGAGAGCGGACGCGGTACCCGCATTTGTTTTACCTTGCCAGATCTCAAGAGAGTCGGGGGTGACACGGATTGAAACATATATTAATCATTGAAGATGACATGGTGATCGCAGAGGTGCAAAAGGATTACTTGGAGGCAAACGGCTACTCGGTCGATGTCGCGACTTCCGGCGATACAGGGTTGCAAAAGGCACTGCAAGAGGAGTATGACCTCCTGATACTAGACCTGATGCTCCCGATCGTGGATGGCTTCGAAATCTGCAAGCAAGTCCGCAAAGCCAAAAATATTCCGATCCTACTCGTCTCCGCGAAAAAGGAAGACATCGACAAGATCCGTGGACTGGGTCTGGGTGCCGATGATCATATTAGCAAGCCTTTTAGCTTGGGCGAACTGGTAGCGAGGGTCAAAGCCCATCTGGCGCGTTACGACCGCCTCGTCTCCGATGCCAAACCGCATACGGCAAAAGAGGAGATCAGGCTTCGGGGGATTCGCATCGACAAACTGGCGAGGAGAGTTTACATCAACGGAAGCGAAGTGACGTTTACTTCCAAGGAATACGATCTCCTGCTCTTTTTAGTAGCCCACCCCAATTGGGTATTTAGCAAAACAGAGCTGTTTGAAAAGATTTGGGGACTCGATTCGTACGGGGATATCGCGACGGTGACGGTGCATATCAGCAAGCTGCGGGAAAAAATAGAAAGCGATCCGGCTAAGCCGCAGTACATTGAGACGGTGTGGGGTGTCGGTTATCGCTTTTTACTGTAGTAGGTGGAAATGAGTGGTAAAGCTTGCCTAACGAAAGAAAAGCGGCATACGTAAACACTTGGGTAATTTGTACCAAGTGTTTATTCTGTTTCCCATAAATCGACAAACTTATGTAAAATATAGGGCAGATGTCGAATCGTGTGTGAGTAATGCGAGCTAAGGGAGACACAGATCATGGAGAGAAAAATCAAAATCCTCGGAACAGGGAAATACTTGCCTACTCGGCGTGTGACAGCGGCAGAACTGGAAGAAAAGTTGGGACTTGCGGCTGGATGGGTAGAGAAAAAGTCCGGGGTAAGCGTCAGGCATTTTGTGACGAACGAAACGGCTGCACAGATGGGAGCCATCGCTGCTAGGCGTGCTTTGGAAGCGGCGGGCCTCTCCCTTCACGATATCGATTGTATCGTATGTGCAAGCGGGACGGCACAGCAGGAAATCCCTTGCACGGCTGCCTTGATTCAAGAAGAGCTTCAACTAAGTAAATCAGGTATTCCTTGCTTTGATATAAATGCGACATGTCTAAGTTTTGTCACTGCACTGGATGTGATGTCGTGCCAAATGGCAGTCGGTATTTACGAGCGAGTCTTGATCATTTCCTCGGAGATATCCTCCGCAGGTTTGAATTGGGAGCAAAAAGAGAGCTGCGTGCTGTTCGGAGATGGAGCTGCGGCTGTTGTCATCGGCAGGACGCCAGAAACAGAAAGCTCCCGCATCTTGGGTTCAAGTATGAAAACATACAGTGAAGGAGCGCACTATTCCGAAATAAGGGGGGGCGGTACGCTGATCCACCCGAGCCAATTTGCCCAAGGAAGAGAAGCAGACTTTGCATTTGATATGGACGGACGGAAAATTTTTCGCCTGACCTCGCAGTTGATTACCGGCTTTGTGGATCGCTTGTTGTCTTCAGCCTCCGTAACCAAGGAGCAAATTCGTACAGTTATTCCTCATCAGGCCAGTGGGATGGCGATGCGGATCATGGCAGGCAAGCTTGGGTTTCGCGACCAGCAAATGGTGAACATTCTGGCAGAGCATGGCAATGTCATCGCAGCTTCGATTCCGATGGCGCTGCATGAAGCGATTGGGCAGAATCGGGTACAGCGAGGCGATCTCCTGATGCTGCTGGGCACATCTGCCGGCTTGTCTCTCGGAGGAATTGTGCTTGAATACTAAACAATCAGTCTTGCTGACAGGAGGACGAGCTCCAGCTACGTTGGAGCTGGCCCGCTTGCTGGGTTCTGCGGGACATCGGGTCATTGTAGCGGAGAGTGCGCGGCGACATTTATGCCAGCACTCTCGTTATGTAGAGCGCTCCTACCAAGTGCCTCCTCCCCGTCAACAGCCCGATGCTTATATCGAAAAGCTGTGCGAAATCATGCAGCGTGAGCGTATCGATCTTTTGATCCCGACTTGCGAGGAGATATTCTACGTATCGCGCGGGCGTGATCGCTTGCTTGATTTCGGTGAAGTGCTTGTAGAAGGAATAAAGGTGCTGCGTTCGTTGCACGACAAATGGCTTTTTGCCGAAATGGCGCGCGAGGTGGGAGCACTGGTTCCACAGACGGTGCGGGTACAATCTCCTGCTCACTTGCGGGAGGCTATGCTGCAAGCAAGGGGGCCTGTTGTGCTCAAGCCTGTCTATTCTCGCTTCGCAGCTCATGTACGAATCGTAGCAGACCCGTCCTCTGCGGCAGGGCAGTCCAAGCTACCTGAGCCGACAGTTAGGCAACCATGGCTAGTCCAACAGTTTATAAAAGGAAAACAGGTGTGCAGCTACGCTGTTGCTCAGGATGGACAGCTCACCTTGTACGCCGATTATGAAACAACACATACGGCAGGACAGGGGGCCTCGATTCACTTCGCCTATTCAGCTCACCCACAGGTAAGAGAATTTGTTAGTCGCTTCGTGCAACGACATACGTTTAGCGGACAAATCGCATTTGATTTCATGGAGAATGAGCAGGGAGAGCTATACGTAATCGAGTGCAATCCGCGACTGACAAGCGGTGTGCATTTGTTTGCGGGACAGCAAGAGGCTGCTACTGCTTATTTTTCTGATCAGGGAAAAACTGTTGTTCCTGCTGGAAAGCAAGCTTGCATGCTAGGGATGGCGATGCTGACATACGGCCTTGCTGGCATGACGAATGGCCAGAAGGCAAAGCGTTGGGTGAGCGACCTGCTTTCAGCGAGAGATGTACTGTTTAGGCGGGATGATCCGCGGCCTTTTTTTGATCAGTTCTCCATGCTGGCAGATTTGGCTTGGCAAAGCTTTCGAACGAAAAAAAGCATGATCGCTTGCAGTACGAGTGATATCGAATGGAACGGAGAAGAGGCGTAAGGACGTGAGGAAGAAATGAACAAGCGAGTTCTAGTAACAGGGGCGACGGGGTTTCTCGGACAGAAGCTGGCTACACGACTACATGAAATGGGCTATGAGGTGACAGCACAAGGACGCGACGAGCGAATCGGCCGACAATTGCAGGATCGAGGCATTCGATTCCTTCAGGCAGACCTAAGAGACAGAGAAGCTATGTTGAACGCTTGCCGTGATCAGGACATCGTGCATCATACGGCTGCTTTTTCCTCCCCGTGGGGCACGTATCGTGACATGTACGAGACGAATGTGACAGGAACCATTCATGTGATCGAGGGCTGCAAGCAACACGGAACCCGGCGCCTGGTCCATGTATCGACGCCGAGTATTTATTTTAATTTTGACCACAAGCTGGGGATCCCCGAAGATGAGCCGATGCCCGTACGGTTTGCCAATACATACGCACAGACCAAATACCAGGCCGAGCTGGAAGTCGACAAGGCGTTTCTTGCAGGGCTTCCGACGATAACGATTCGTCCTCGGGCCTTGTTTGGCCCTGGGGACAATGCAATTCTTCCCAGATTGATCCGCGCCAATGAAAAGAAATTCGTTCCGCTGATCGACGGAGGCAAGGCGATCATTGATTTGACCTATGTGGAAAATGTCGTGGACGCGCTGATCTTGTGCATGGATTCTCCAGCGCACACATTAGGCCAGGCTTACAACATTACAAATGGCGAGCCAGTGACGATGATCGAGGTGTTGTCAGATGTGTTTCGTCGCTTGGGGGTTCCGCTGAAAACGCGCGAGCTGCCATATTGGAAGGCGTATGCGGCAGCTTGGGTACTGGAGACACTCTCCAAGACCGTTTTGGGCTATCGCGAGCCAGTTTTGACGCGTTACTCGGTAGGCGTGCTCGCCAAATCACAAACCTTGGACATCTCAAAGGCGAAGCGCGATCTGGGCTATGAACCGCGGGTGAGCATTGCCCAGGGCATCGAGACGTTTACAGATTGGTGGAGGACGCATGATGGACGTTAAACTGACGCTGATGGATACGGGCTACTGCCAGCAGCTCGAGATGTTTTCCCGAAAAGGCGGCCGGATGAAAAACATTCCGTTTCACGCCATCGCAGGGCTTATTGAGCACCCCGTCCACGGCTTGCTGCTCTTTGATACCGGTTATTCGCAACGCTTTTTTGAAGCCACGAGCAAGCTTCCTTATTCGTTGTACGGCAAAATAACGCCTGTATTCTCGGAGGCACACGAGAGTATTTCTGAACAGCTCGCAGCACGCGGAATCAAAACGACAGACATAGCAGGTATTCTCATTTCTCATTTCCATGCGGATCATATCGGCGGTTTGCGCGATTTTCCGCATGCCCGACTGTACTGCTTCGAGAGTGCCTACAACCACGTCAAGGGAAAGACGGGGTGGGCGGCGCTACGGGAGGCGTACTTGCCTGATTTAATGCCTGACGATTTCGAAGAGCGGGTGACTTTCATTGATCGAGCAGGGCTGGTGGCATTGCCTGAAGCTTACGCGCCATATACCGTAGGCTACGATTTGTTTGCGGATCAGAGTCTGTACATCGTTGATCTGAACGGACATGCAATCGGGCAGTTTGGTGTGTTCCTGCGCGATCGAGATCATGGGGATGTATTTTTGTGCGCGGATGCCGCTTGGTCGAGTGAAGCCTTTCGTGGCAACTTGTTGCCTCATCCACTGGCTAGGTTGATCATGGCGGATCGACAGGCGTATCGCGAGCATTTGCACAAGTTGCATGTGCTATTCCGCCAACGTCCCGACATGAAAATCATGCCGACACACTGCGGGGAAGTCTGGCAGGCCAGCAGAGGAGCATTCACATGGAGATCATGACACTCTTGAAGCAGTATGTAAAAACGAAGTGGCATGCCCGTCGGTTTTCCTCGCGTGAGCAGCTAGTAAAATGGCAAGAAGCGCAGGTCGGAGCGATGTTGTCTCGCATTTTGCCAGCTTCTCCTTTTTACCGAAAGAGAGTGGGAACGCCAGAACAATGGAGACAAATCGAGCCGATTGATAAACAGCGCATGATGGACCATTTTGACGAGCTGAATACGTGCGGGATCAAGAAGGAAGAAGCGTTTGCGATTGCACTGAAAGCAGAAACGACACGCGATTTCACTCCCCAATTAAATGGGGTGACCGTTGGCTTATCTTCTGGGACATCTGGTAATCGCGGGCTTTTCCTTGTAGGGCCGCAGGAGCAGGCGAAATGGGCAGGGGTGATTTTGGCGAAAGCACTGCCTGGTCAGCTATGGTCGACACATCGGATTGCTTTTTTCTTGAGAGCGAATAGCAACCTGTATACGGCGGTCAACAGGCGCCGCATTCAATTCTCGTTCTTCGATCTGCAAATACCGCTCGATCAGCACCTTGATCACCTGAATCAGTATCAGCCGACCGTGCTGGTTGCGCCAGCCTCGATGTTGAGAATGCTCGCGACGGCCCAGCGTCAGGGGAAATTGCGGATATCTCCGATCAAGGTGATCTCGGTGGCAGAAGTGCTGGACCCGTTGGATCAAACGTACATCGCAGAAGTGTTCGGGCAGATTGTGCATCAAATTTATCAATGCACAGAAGGGCTGCTTGCGGTGAGCTGTTCACACGGGACGTTGCATGTCAATGAAGACCTCGTAGTGATGGAAAAGGAGTATCTCGATGAGCAAAAGGAGCGATTCTTTCCGATCATCACAGATTTTTCTCGGACGACACAGCCGATTATCCGTTATCGTTTGAACGACATTTTGACGGAAAAGCGTACGTCATGTCCGTGCGGCTCGGTGTTTATGGCGCTGGAATCGATTGAGGGCAGGGCGGATGATCTGTTTGTTTTTCGCCATGAAAACGAAGCGCGATGGATATCGGTCTTTCCTGATTTCATCCGTCGGGCTGTCATTACCTCGTCTGATGCGATAGAAGAGTATACGGTACGACAGCAAAGCTACGAGCAAGTCGAGGTAGCACTGCTCATGAAGGGTGGGGAAGGACCGTCCACGCAGGAGCAGGAGCGAGTACGCCAAAGCCTGGAGCGAGTCATTGCCGATCAGCAAGGGCAATTGCCTGCGATTGTGTTTGCACCGTATGAGTTGAATCTCGGTACGAAAAAATTGCGGCGGGTAGAGAGGATGTTTGTTCAAGGTGAGCAGGCAATGGATTGAATGGTATGAAGGGACCTCGGCGGAGCAAATCCCTTGGGAACAGGCGCAGGATGCCGACTATGTCAAAAGCTATTTGCTGCCCATGATGACGGAACAACCATCCCGCTATGTGCAAAATGTACAGACGCGGATGCATGCACTCCGTGTAGGCGATCGGATCATGCCCGTAACGGTGAACGATACCGAGTACGACAATTCGTATGTCAGTTCGGCGTTTACCCATTACGTGACGTACGCGAAGGAAGAGCTAGGCATGCTCGATTCAGCGGTGTTGAGGCGGGTGTTGTCGACTGTACTCACAGGGCTTGGACACTGGATGAAAAAAAGCCAATGCAACAAAATGGTCATCGTCAACAATTGGCTGTTATCAACGAATCTGTATCCTGATGTGAGTGCAGATGAAGTGAAGGACATCACGGAAAACGGCATCCAAAAGTTCCCCGGCCATATCATCGCGTTTCGATCTGTTTGTCGCAGGCTGTATCCGGATTTTTACACGGGGCTCGTAGAGAAGGGCTATCTCATGGTTCCCAGTCGCTACGTCTACCTGTTTCACCCCGATTGGCCAGCGCAGGGCAAGTGGCGGGTCCGCAATACGCTCAACCGCGATCGAAAAATGCTTGCCAAATCCGGCTATGGCATTCTGCGTCATGAGGAGTTGGAAGAACAGCATGTCGAGCGTATCGTTGCTTTATACAACGCGCTGTATCTGGATAAATACTCTAAGCATAATCCACAGTTTTCGGTGGACTTTGTCCGACTGGCGATACAAAAGAGGACATTGACCCTCATCGCCTTGGAAAAAGACGGACGACTGGACGGCATTCTTGGCTATTTTGAGCGAAAGGGTGTGATGACGACACCGCTATTCGGCTATGATACGACGCTCCCCAAAGAAACCGGGCTGTATCGGATGTTGTCGTGCCTCTTGGTACAAGAAGCACAGAGCAAAGGCATCCTGCTCCATCAAAGTGCTGGCGTGGGCGCATTCAAAGCGGACAGGGGAGCCGAGGGGGAACCGGAATATACAGCGGTGTATGTCAAGCATTTGCCGTTTTATCGTCAAGCTGTCTGGAAGGTGCTCGCTGTCTTGCTGAATCAAATCGGGATCAAGATGGTAGAGAAGTACCGACTGTAAACCATTTGCACACTTCGACCCTCATCGAACTAACCGTCAGGTACACTACATGTAAGAAGAAACAAGTAGCTTGCCTGAAACGGGGGAACAACGCCATGAATAAAATTTTGTTCGGGATACTTGTCGTCGTGACAACATCATTGATGGGCTCGTCTTTTGCGGTAGGAAAGATTGGATTGGCCTATTTTTCACCATTGCTGCTGGTAGGGCTGCGCTTTACGTTGGCAGGACTGATCATGGGCGCGTGGGTATGGAAAAAGCCGCTCCCCAAGTCGGCGGGTGACTGGGGGAAGCTGTGTTTGATCGGATTTTTGCAGACGGCTGCCGTCATGGGATGTATCTTTTTGAGTCTGCGTACGATCACAGCGGGTGAATCCTCGATCCTGACATTTATGAATCCACTGCTCGTGGTCATATGGGGAACGTTGTTTCTAGGAATATCCTATCGGCTGACGCAATGGATGGGAGTTCTGATTGGACTGGTTGGGGTGTTCATCACGCTTGGCTTCCATTTGCAATGGGAGACGGGGACGCTGTTTGGTATCGGGTCCGCCCTTGCGTGGTCAATGGCCACGATTCTCGTGAAAAAGTGGGGAGTCCGCTTCAATGTGTGGGTGATGACAGCCTATCAGATGCTGTTCGGAGGAGTTCTTCTTCTCGTGATGGGGTTCACGCTGGAAACGCCGAAGCTGATTGTGACACCGACCGCTGTGTTCGTCGTCCTCTGGCTCGCGATCATGGCTTCCATTGTGCAGTTTGCGACGTGGTTTTACTTGCTGAATCACGGAGATCCGGGCAGGACGAGTGCTTTTTTGTTCCTCGCTCCGTTCTTCGGTGTTTTGTCAGGTTGGGTGTTGCTGGGTGAGGTAGTGCACTGGCAGGTGTATGTGGGAGGATTGTTGATTTTCGCAGGGATTTTCCTGGTGAATTGGACGTTTGCTCCGCGAAGGCAAGTAAGTGAAAAAGCACGGCTGGCTGAGTAGCTAGCTGTGCTTTTTGCATTCATCTACATGCAGTCCGAACTCGGTCATAAATCCAGAGATGCCTAACGGCGTGACACGGACTGCTCTCCCTCCTGGCACTCGCTCGATCCAGCCAAGCTCAAAAAATCGGTTGGTGAGTGAGGCCCCGAGGCTGCCTGCCAAGTGGTGGCGACGCTCGCTCCAATCCAAACACGGACGGGCAAAGCGACGTCTGCTCTTCGGCTTGGCCACAAGGTCTACGCCGAGTGATTGCAGCTTGGCTTTTCCCGCTTCGCTGAGCACGTAGTCTTGTTCGGTGGCTTCAATCAACTGTAGTTCCAGCATTTTCTGCGTCAGGGCAACCCCCACTTCGCCTGCGAGATGGTCGTAGCAGGTGCGAGCATAGCGGATGGCTCGCAATTGGTCGGACTCGCGCAAGGAACGAACAGGCTTTGGTGCAGCGATCGTCATTAACGATTCCAAGGCATGGGCGACATCAGGGCTGGCTAGTCGATAGTAGCGGTGTCGACCGTGTGACTCGCTGACCAAAAGGCCGCCTTCCACCAGCTTTGCCAAATGCGTGCTTGCCGTTTGGGGGGTGACTTTTGCGGTTCGTGCGAGTTCACTGGCGGGGAGTGCCTTGCCGTTCATCAGGCTGACCAGGATGGAGACGCGGGATGGTTCTCCTATGAGGGACGCGACCTCTATAATATTCGGGCTGGTACTCATCAGACAGCGGACCTCCTCCATTATTTTTTCTTCTATCAATGACTCTAGCAGAATCTTACAGCTAAAAAAACTAGAGATGTTCGCAAATACCTTTTGTAAAATATATCCAAACATGAACTAGTACATAATGAGCAGGTGATCCAATGGATTCGTGAGCAAATGCAGCAGGTGGAGCTGATGGCCTCTGTCTGCACAGGAGCCTTTTTACTTGCAAAAGCAGGCTTATTATCAGGCAAAAAAACAACGACCCATTGGGCCAGTCTCGATCGAATGGAAAAGGAATTTCCAGAAGTCGTTGTGCAAAAAGGAGTAAAATTCGTGGATGAAGGAAAGATCGTCACCTCTGCTGGAATCTCAGCGGGTATCAATATGTCCTTTCACATCATCAAACGATTAGTAGGCGTGGAAGTAGCAGAACAGACTGCGAAGATCATGGAGTATGATATTGTTCTCTAAAAGAATGCGGCAGTCCATCTCTTTGGATACAAGACAAAAGGATGCACTGCCGCTGTTTAACAGCTATACGATTTATTGTGCAGGAATGCTGTCACCCTGACGCGGATTCAATCCGTTCTCCCACTGCACACGAATGGATTTGCTATTGAACAAATCTTTGCCGTCAGAGACCTGATAATGCAGATGAGGCTCGCTGGAATTGCCAGAGTTGCCGCATAGCCCAAGCAAATCCCCTTTCTTCACACGATCGCCAACCTTTACCTTGGCGGAGCCTTCCTTCAGATGGGCGAAGTAGCTGAATTCTCCATGGCCATGATCGAGGATGACGACGTTGCCAGCGGGTTGCTGTGCGTTCATCGCTCCGACAGGGACATTATCCTTGAGATCATTGACGACATGTACGACGGTTCCTGCCTGTGGTGCGAGTATTTCTTGCCCGAATGCGAAGTAGCTCTCGTTTTTCGCAGGGTCCCCCTTGTAGGATAATCCGTCTTTAACCTGAATCAGATCGTATGCATAGCGTTGGCTCTCTACCTCGTAATGATAGTTCGAAAGGACATTCTGACCTCCCCAGAACACATACCACTCACCTGTAAACGGTGCGCTGTACGCCAGCTTTGTCAAAGCATTGTCGGTGTCAGGGTAGCTTTGCAGCGGCTTTAATAAAACGCCCGTAATGCTCCCTTTTTCATCCGTCGTAAGGACGAGGCCCCGTTTGGCGTCCTGATCCACCCAGGTGTCATAATCGCTGCCATTTACGGACGTGCGGGAATAGTGATTCCACGACTTCAACCCCGAGCTAAAAGCAGTATACCCTTCTACAAACTGTGCTTTTGAAACCTGCTGCTTGAATGACGAGCTTGTTTGCTCATATACATCCTCTATTTTTCCGTTAAGGAGCGCTTGCACAAAAGATTCCGCTTTAACCGTCATCGTCTTTGCACCTTCACCTTTCTTCGTGGGGGATTCAGTAGTAGAGGGGATTGCGGTTGCTTCTGATTGCGCAGCACATCCTGTCAAAAGAATTGCTCCTACACCGAGTGAAATCCAAACTTTTTTCATGTCGCCACTCCTATCTTGTTCTAAGCGCTAGCTCTATTATAGAAAGCGACTCTTATCGGACACGAAACGCTGGCTTACAGGATGCTTAATTCGAACGTACGCAAAATTATGATTCCGTTAAGGTTGTTGCGGACGCGCGCTGACACTACGCATGATAAAATGGAGGATAACGCAAAAGCGCAAAAGGAGCGAAGTGATCGTGAAAGATGCAGCTATCCTTCTCGTGGACGATGAGCAAGCCATCCTCCAATTGCTTGAGACCGTACTGCACAAAGAAGGATTCCACTCGATCGACAAGGTGAAAACGTCCGAGGAGGCGCTTTGTGCTTGCGAGCGAAAAAGCTATGACCTGATCGTCCTGGACGTAACGCTTCCGAACATGAGCGGCATAGAGGCTTGCCCATTCATCCGCCGTCTGACGGATGCGCCGATTTTGTTCTTGAGTGCAAGAGATACCGATTTTGACAAGCTGACCGGATTTGCCGTTGGCGGAGATGATTACGTGACGAAGCCGTTTAATCCGATGGAAATTGTCGCACGCATCAAGGCATTGCTTCGCCGTACGCGCAAACCGAACCCGGTCGTACCGACAGCACCCGTTCAAGGTGTCTATGATTTTGGTCGTTTTCAAGTCTATGAAGCAGCAGGGGAGCTCTGTGTGGAGGGGAAAGTCATTCCTTGTCCATCCCTTGTTTTCCAACTGTTGCTATTTTTGTGCAAAAATCCGAATCGGATATTTTCGAAAAGCGAGCTGTACGAACGAGTATGGGGCGTGAATAGCTTACGTGACGACAACACCATCATGGTACATATCCACCGGATTCGGGAGCGCATCGAGCCCGATCCAGCGCAGCCGGAGTTTTTGGTGAACGTCAGGGGACTCGGGTACAAAATGGTGAAAAAGGGCCTTCCTAATGAATATTAAGAGTAGAATCGCGCTCCATCTCATCATGTGGCTGGTGCTGGTTGGCCTCATTCTCTTTGTGCTAGCCGGGTTTACGTTATATTGGACACTGGAAGAAATGTCAAAAGTACAGTCCTCCCGTCAATTTGAAAGTGTCGGCTTGCAGAGGCTGATCCAGACCATTGAAGTAGAGGGAGAGGATGTCCGTTTTGACCCGACGCTGCTGGAGAAGGTGCGGGATAGCGGAGGGTGGCTTCAGCGGATTGATGAAAAGGGTTATGTCACCGACTCTTTCTTTACCCCGCCTGACGTACCCAGCTACTACGGTCCTGGTCAATTAACGGCTTATTGGCTACGAAAAAGCCCGTTTCCGTATCAGCTATCGCTATGGATACAGGAAAAAGACGGCGTGGTACACACCTTGCTGTATGGGATGACGAACCGCGATGACGACTTTTTGCAGCAGGCGATGAAGGAGGCTGATTTTAAAAATAACGAGATCGTGCTTCCTCCAAGCATCCAAAATCAATTGAAGAGTAAATCGGGGTGGGTGCAGCTCCTGGACCCGAAGGGAGAGGAGCTGGCTTCCT
Source organism: Brevibacillus sp. MS2.2 (assembly GCF_013284345.1). Taxonomy (NCBI): domain Bacteria; kingdom Bacillati; phylum Bacillota; class Bacilli; order Caryophanales; family Paenibacillaceae; genus Brevibacillus; species Brevibacillus sp. MS2.2. Next base: position 57,309 of record NZ_JABSUZ010000009.1, on the reverse strand, counting down.
TCAATAAGCCTGCAAAAGCGATCAAGGATTTCTCGGTGGAAGAACTGGCGCTGCGCTCGATATACCCGGATCGCTACGGAGCAACAATCGTATCGCATTATGATCAAAACAGCGGACAAACCTGGGTGCTCAGTTTTCCGTTGCCAGGAACGACTCCCGGGGAAGAACCGCTTTTGACACCGGAAAGTAAGGCCCTTTTCATCGGGATGGGCGTGTTACTCTTGTCAGCGATGTTCGTCTTCGGGATTGTGTCCTACTTGTTCGGACAGCGATTTGGCGCACCGATTGTTCATGTTTTACGATGGCTGACCTTTCTGCGTGGAGGAAAGTACGAGGAGCCTGCCAATGCGGATGGTGTTCCGCTCAGCCAAGACAACCGAGGGAAGAGAAAGCGTAAATACCGTATCTACCAAGATGTGATTGACTCGATGGATTCCTTGTCGCAAACGCTTTCCCGCAACGAAAAGCTGCGTCAAGAAACAGAGCAATTGAGAAATGAGTGGATCGCCGGTGTTTCCCATGATCTAAAAACGCCGCTGTCCTCTGTCAAAGGCTACGCGCATCTGTTAGGAAATGCTGAGTATACGTGGACGACAGAAGAGGTACATACTTTCGCCAAAATTATTTTGGACAAGTCAGCGTATATGGAAGACTTGATCAACGATTTGGCGCTGACATATCGATTGAGGAACGGACAAGGTGCTCCTACAGTCGAACTCGTTGACCTGAATGGTTGCACAGCGGAAGCCATCACGGAAGCAGCAAAACATCCCTTGTACCCGGAAGGCTGCATCCGGTTTATCCCCTCTGCCGAACCTGTTTACATGCTCGTCTACAAGCCATGGTTTCAGCGAATCGTGGATAATCTGGTTGCCAATGCCTTGATTCACAACGAGAGCGGTACGATTGTGTCCATCAGTGTACAGGCAGTCGAGCCATCTTCAGTTGTGCTCATTTTTAGCGACAATGGAAGCGGGATGGATGAAGAAACAGCGGAACGACTTTTCGAGAGGTATTATCGTGGCACAGACACCGAGTCCCGCACGGAGGGCTCTGGCCTTGGGATGGTCATTACAAAAGCATTAGTGGAAGCGTTTGGTGGTTCAATCGAAGTGAAAACAGCTATCGGGCAGGGTACGACGATTGCGATTGCGTGGGAAGCGGAGCAACCGCCTCGGGCTTAAATAGGCTGATATGGAAAGGAAAAGACTGCGTTTGCGATGTCAGGGATGACCAGCAAAGGCAGCCTTTTTCGTTTGAGAGATGATCGTTGTTACACCTTAAATTGCTGAATGGATTCATGCAGCTCGTCCGCCATTTTTGACAGGGAAGCAGCAGAGGACGAAATTTCCTCCATAGAGGCTAATTGTTGTTCAGCGGCAGCCGAAATGTTTTGTGTTCCGAAAGCCGTTGTCTCCGCAGTGGTGGCAATCGCTTCAATGGAATGGACAGCTTGCTCTGCTCCGCTTGTCATATGATGAGTAGCAGTGGTAACTTGCTGAATCTGACGTGCTACTTCTGTCGTTCCAGACAAAATTTCCTGGAAGGCCTTGCTAGCTTCATGTACGACTTCGATTCCAGCCGAAACCTCAGATGTCGTCGTCTCCATCACGTATACGGCTTTGTTCGTATCGACCTGAATCGCGCTAATGAGGTCTTTAATCTGTTGAGTAGATTTTGCTGATTGCTCGGCCAAGATACGTACTTCATTGGCGACAACAGCAAATCCACGTCCATGCTCTCCAGCACGGGCAGCTTCGATCGCAGCGTTTAGCGCCAACAGGTTCGTTTGTTCGGCAATGGATGTGATGACCTCAACAATGTTGCTGATTTCTGAAGAGCGGTGACCAAGCATTTTGATTGATTCTGCCAACTCGAGAACAGTAGTGTTGATGGAATTCATTTGAGCGATGGCACCGCCAATCGCTTCATTGCCGCTTGAGACCAGCATGTTCGCTGTATCGACTGTCAGAGAGACTTGTTCGGAACTGGATGCAATTTGTTGCAGACGCGAGGACATGTCGTTGATCGTCTTGACCGTTCCATCGATCGTTTTGGACTGATCTTCTGCTCCGATGGCGATCTCTTGCATCGTGACGGCAATTTGCTCGGTTGCCTTGCTCGTCTGTTCTGCACTCGCCGTCAGCTCCTCAGAGGTAGAAGCGACGTGCAGAGAGCTGATGCGGACACGAGAGATGAGCTGGCGCAGATTCTCTGTCATATGGGTCACGTCATGTACCAATTGTCCGATTTCATCACGGTTTTTTACGACGATGTCTTTCCCGGACAGATCACCACCGGCAATTTCTTTCACGCGCTCGGCAACCAGAGCAATCGGCTTGGAAATGAACCCGGAGGCATACCACGAGACGACGAATCCGACGATCAAGGAGATTCCCAGCACGATCAGCAAATCAGACAGTACACTTTCAGCAGCGGCATTGAAGTCTTCCATGTAGCTGCTTGCGCTTACGATCCATCCCCAGTGAGGGTCTAGCTTGGAGTAGGCGATTTTCGGATAGAGAACATCTGGCTCCGTTGGCTTCGACCACTGATAGTATGTAAAGCCGCCACCTTCCTGACCACGCTTAATCATTTCTTGGGTAAAAAAGATACCATCAGGATCTTTTGCATCCCATTGATTCTTTCCCTCAATAGAAGGAGAGGCGAGCATGACACCTTTCTCATCCAGAACGAACATGTATCCACTAGCACCGGAATCGACATTTTTGTTAATCGAGCGGGTTCCATCTGATTGCTTAGGCCCGAGGATGTGAATTTTTACTTGCTCTTGCGCATCTTCTTTGCTGATTTTCCCAGCTTCGACCTGTTTCTGGAGAACATCAATCATTTCAATCGTCAAGTTCACGTTGTTTTTTAAGATGCGGCTGCCCAGGTCGTCCAAGCTGTAGCTCGCAGAATAATAGCCCTGAATTCCGATGTTAAGGCATGGAAGCGCCAATAGCAGGAGACATAACAGGACGAGCTTCGTACGTAGAGATCTTGAACGGGAGAACTTGGCTGTTTTCATAAAGAACACCTCGTTGATCCATAGTATTTCATCTAGAAAAGAAAACACCAAGATGATTGCCCCTAGACTTACGTCAATTATCGACAATATGAAAACGTTTTTATAGAGGATTTTCAAAAAATCTACAAAAAAATTAGAAAAGGAAAAAAGGCTTCCTGCATAGCTGATTCGAAAGCAATACAGACCAGCAGGAAATGGTATGATAGAAAGATAGAACGCTTACAGATGGAGGCTATCTAATGAAATTCATCGATAATCAAGGGATTACAGATCCGCGCATCAATTTGGCGATTGAGGAGTATGCTCTAAAGCATTTGCCCAACAGTGACGACTACTTGCTGTTTTATATCAATGAACCTTCTATTATTATCGGGAAAAACCAAAACACAATTGAAGAGATCAATGCGACCTATGTAGAGGAAAAGAACATTCACGTCGTTCGCAGACTGTCTGGCGGCGGTGCGGTTTATCACGATCTGGGCAATCTTAACTTCAGCTTTATTACGAATGATGACGGCGAGTCCTTCCACAATTTCCGCAAATTCACGGCTCCCGTTGTACAAGCCTTGAAAACATTAGGGGTAGAAGCAGAGCTGACTGGACGAAATGACATACAGGTCGGGGAACGGAAAATTTCTGGCAATGCGCAGTATTCGACCAAAGGACGTATGTTCAGCCACGGCACGCTGCTTTTTGATTCGGAGATGGAAAACGTCGTGTCTGCGCTGAAGGTAAACGCAGAGAAGATCCAGTCCAAGGGGATCAAATCCATTCGCAGCCGCGTCGCCAACATTTCGGAGTTTTTGGTGGATAAGATGACCATAGAAGAGTTCCGTCTGGCGGTTCTCCATTCAATTTTTGGAGAAGGAGAGATCGAAGAATACAAGCTGACTGACGAGGATTGGGAGAAAATCCACGAGCTTTCCCGTTCCCGTTATCAGACTTGGGAGTGGAACTACGGCAAATCACCGAAAAGCAATTACCGTCAATCCAAACGTTTCGATATCGGTACCGTGGAGATTCAGCTTGATATTGAAAAAGGCAAGATTAAAGAAGCGAAAATATACGGGGATTTCTTCGGTGTACGCGATGTAGCAGAGTTGGAAGCAGTGCTGCGAGATACGCCGTACGATCGCTCCTCTATTAGTGAGCGACTGGCTGATATCAATCTTCAGGAGTTTTTCGGTAAGCTGGATCAAGCTTCTTTTGTCGATCTGCTACTCGTTTAAAAAAGTACGTCAAAAACCTAACTTTTGTTAGGTTTTTTTCATTTCCTCCTCTGATAGCATTAGTTTGCATTGTTTTGTCATACAGAAGAAAAAGAGGGGGTATTTACATATGGGCAAACAGCAGCCAAAAGCCAAAACAATCTTAACTGCCGTTGTTTCCACTGGTTTTTTGCTTTCTTTTGTCGGCAATGCCTATGCAGCCGTGTCTTATCCGATTAAAGAAATCCAGACAATCGGGACAGCCAGTACGTCAGTAGCAGAAGACCAAACAGACGAGGAAGTACGAGAGGCATCAGAGGAAGTCGTAGAGGAAGAGAACCAGTCATGGGAGTCCTTGCTAGAGTCAGAGGGGCATACAGCGACTAACGGTTTTATTGCTTATCGACTGGAGACTGCTCCAGACAAGACACCTGCTGCAAAGGATTTCCGTTTGACGGCCGCTATAGATGATCAAAAGCCCACAAGGATCAAAATCAAAAGCTTTGTCTGGCTAGAGGAAGAGCAGCTTGTTTTGCTCAGTTTTTCACCGTTTCGTGCAGCAAAAAAAGAACAGACGGTTTCCCTGCGCTTGCAGTATGACGGTGAGGAAGAGGAATTTGAACCATTCGTGATCGCTGAGAAAGGGACAAAAGCAGAGCGAATCGAGCTGGTAGCGATGGCAAAAGATGCAGAGTTATCAACGGAAGATAAAACGGACAAGACAATGACACTGGTCGCGGTTGCTTGGGATGAGCATGACCGCATCGTCACAGGACGGGAGTTGATCTGGAGCTCTAGCAATAGACGAATTGCCTTCGTCAACTTTGAGGGCAAGGTAACAGCCAAGAAAGAAGGTTTAGTAGAAATTACGGCAAAAATGGACGATGCGGAAGCCGTCTTTGAGATAGCCATAGATGGAGCCGAGCTGCCTGATTTGCCCGCGCTTTCTGTCAGTGAGGCGGTGATAGAAGAGGCAGGAGCAAATGATGGCAGCATCACGGCAAAACAAACGCTTAAGCTGTCTAACGGCAAGTTCCTTGGCGAACTGTCTGCCGATGATATCGAGGTACATCATCTGCCTGATGGGCTTGATATTGAGGTCAACCAAGAGAGTGATGACGAGCTCACTATTTTGTTTACAGGACAGGCCAGAAAGCATTCAGTCGCAGACACTGTAAAAGAGGTCAGCTTCACGATCGACAAGCGAAACATCAAGCGCGCACAGAAAGATGTAACGAGTGACAGTTTTTCCATCCGTTTCAAAGACCCTGTCATTGTGATTCCATCCCCAATCGATCCCCCGCCGATCCCGGCTCTGTTAAAAGCGAAGAGAGCAGTCGAAGAGCTGTTTACGGATGGGAAGAAAGAAGAACTGCGGGCAGGAACGACCCAGAAACAGATTGATGATGCGAAGAAGCTGGTCGAGGGTCTGGACAATCGTGTCTCGGAAAAGCCAGGTCTGCTTGCCGATATCGGGAAAGCTCAAACACTCTTGGATAACGGAAAAAATCTGCTGGAGGAAGCGAAACAGGCTGTCGAGGGACTTTTTACGAACCCGGATATGACTGATTTGAAGCCTGATGTTACCCAAGAAACCATTGATGCTGCCAAAACGCTGGTGGAGAAGCTGGACGATCGCGTGTCGGAAAAGCCAGGTCTGCTTGCTCTTATTGGTAAGGCACAGGAGCAGTATGACGACATGCTCCTAGTCGGAGCAAAAAGAGCCGTTCGTGACCTGTTCGCTGATGAAAACCAGACAGCGCTAAAATCGGAAGTGACACAGAGCACTATCGATGCAGCGAAGGCGAAAGTGGAGAAACTAAAAGATGGCTCGGAGACAAAGGTATTGCTGCTAGCGGACATCCAAAAGGCACAGGAGCTATTGGATAACGGAAAAAATCTGCTGAAAGAAGCTCAACAAGCAGTCGAGGGGCTTTATACAACGAATGATATGATCGAACTGAGGCCCAAGGTCACTTTGGAAATGATCAATGCGGCTTATTCCAAGGTCGAGCTTCTAAGTGAAAGTCCAGAAAAAACACACTGGATGTCCTATGTAGCAAAAGCTCAAATATTGTTCAACAACCCACGCATAGATCGTTTGCCTGATGCCGAGATCGAGCTGCCGATTGCTCCGACCCATTCCCGTCAAGTTACGATTGCCGACAAATGGGAGCCAGCAATGGACAAAAGGGTATTGAGCGAATATCTTGAGGTATCTGTAAAAAACCAGCCTCTCTCGTACAAATACGACAACCAGTTGGATCGTTTTGTACTCAATGAAAAGGAGTACATCACGGTCGAGGTCGACGAGTCTTTGCTGGAAATGACCCATGGAGATTATGGAGTGACGATCAAGGCTAAACCAACGGTAACAGAAGATGACAACTCTTATGCAGTGTTCAAGCTGTATCGGGGTGCAGATTTGCTGGATACAGAGGAGATTAGTGTCGGCTTTGACGCTACCTACCCACAATTGTCTCCAGATGTCACCGAAGAGGGAACATCCTATACATTGTCGGCGTCAGAACCACTTCGTAATGACCCAAATCCCAATTTACGGTTGTTATTCTCACCTTCCGGGAAATTTGACGACAAGAGAGAGGTAACGGCGTATGCCAAATTCCAGGTGTCAGGAAACACCATTCGCGTAACGTTCCAGGATACGTTCTACAACACGTTCGGGTCTCTCATCACGGAACAGAGCAAGGTTTCCTTTGAACCAGGCTTCATGAGGGATAAGGCCGGGAATCTGATACAAGGGACAGCAACAGCATCTGTAAAACCCAAGCAATGAGTAAGCCAAAGTCCATCGAGGAGGTACGAACATTGCAACTAGAGGAACTGACTGCCAGCACTGCACGGGCGTATAAATCGTTGGTGCATCCCAAACACCTGGAGTTGCTGGAGCAGATCAACAGCTCATCTGTTTGGGGATTCGGGGCTTCTAACAATAATCAGCCTGCGGGCATCGTGTTGGGGCGATCCGCTGTAAACGAAGGACAGGCCAAGATCATCGAGCTTGTGGTAGCAGAGGGGCATCAACGGCGGGGAATGGGCATGAAGCTGCTGTGGTACGCTGAGCAAAAAATGAGAGAGCAAGGCATCAGCGATGGGCAGTTCGCTGGCTTCATCAAAGCACAAGATTTTTCATGGCTCTCCAAAATTGCGATCAGGGAAGGCTGGCAGTTGCCAAAGGTAAAAACCTATATGTACACACTGGGCACGATGCGGTTGGGGGAATGCCAGTGGGTGGAGAGGCTGGCGCTCCCCGAAGGTTTTACCCTCTTTCCATGGAAAGACCTGACACCAGCAGAGCGACTGGACATTGAACAGGGAGAAGGGCAATGGTACACGTCACTGTTGTCTCCGTTTTTTGAAGAAGGAAAATTCGATCCCGATTACAGTACAGGCTTGCGCTATCAGGGGAAAGTCATTGGCTGGGTGATCGTACAGCGAATGGCCGGTAATCTGCTTTTGTACAAAACGATGTTTGTCCAGGAAAAGTATCAGAAGCAGGCAAGAGGAATTACGCTGTTGATGAAAACCATTGCGCATGCCCAACCAGCGTTTCCCTTTGGTATGTGCTTTGTCGAGCATGACAACGAGCCAATGTTGCGGTTTATGGAAAGAAGATTGGGTCCGACGATTTTGCATCGGAAGCTCTGGATTGAAACGACGAAGGTACTAGTCGGACAATATTCGGATCACTTCTGTTAAAAATGTATGCTTGTCACGCAAGGGTAGCGGCGACCATGATAGAAAAAAGGATAGAGATTCAGGGCTTCCTGAATTTCTATCCTTCTTTTTTTAGACTACATGGACGGGACTTTTCTTCCGCTCGGTTGTTGCTTTGTGACGGAACGGTATTGTAGTTGCTTTCTTTGGAAGTGGTTGTTCCCGATCAGGGCAAGGATCACGAGCAAGGTGCCGCACAATTCGTAACGGCTGATCTCATAACCTTGAAACGCCATCATGGCAAAGGTCGTGATCGGAACCAGGTTGATAAACAAAATGCCGTTGAGCGGAGTGAGCAGCTTGATGCCTGCATTCCAGCTCAGAAGAGCTACAAAGCCGGGTAAAAGAACCATGAAGGCCATTTCGTACTTGATGGACATCACAGTCTCGACAGTAGGAACCGGAAGCCATTGAAAGAGTGAGGAAGTCGTGACAATGACGAAATTCACGCCTGTTCCCAAGAGACACGTCAACGTGGAGTAGCGAAGTATAGACCACGTGTGAAAACGCCCGCCGCCGATCGAGTAGACAACCCAACCCACGACACCGATGAAAATAAAGAACAACGGAATCAAATGCTCACTTGCTGTAGTAAAGAAGGTAAGATTGCCATTGGTAATAACAAGGACAGCTCCGACCAAAGCTACCAAAATCGTCGCCAACGTATAGTACGGCGGCAGCTTTCTAGTGGTAATGGACAAAATTACAATCGAGATCATCGGCATGAGCACTTCCATAATGGAAGCTGCAATCGTGCCTGGCTCTCCCATCAAATCCTGCCCGAGAAATACTCCCATATTGTAGACGGTAAACGCCATTGTTCCAAAAAACAGCAGAGACTTCCCGCGCCCTTCAAAACGAAAAGCAGATAAGCCTTCTTTTGCCCAGAGCAAACCGCACAAAATAATGGTTACGAAAAAATAGCGAAGAAATGAGAAGTAAAATGGATCGATCTCTTGCAGCGCGATGTGCGCAACTGGAAACATCGCCCCCCATGACATACTGGCCACCATGCAGAAAATAGACCCCAAAAGTAGTTGCTTGTTCATTATGCGATTTCTCCCTTTCAATCTGAAACTGACAAAGTTGACTTACCACATCATACTGGATGGAAATATGTTAGTATAATGATTGATAATAACTTTATGTATCATTTTCAGTGATAGATGAAAAGAGGGAGAGAAACGTGGAGATCAATGATTTGAAAATATTCCAGATGGTCGCCACATTGGGCAGTGTGAGCAAGACCGCAGCCGAGCTGAGCTACGTTCAGTCGAATGTGACGGCACGGATCAAGCTGCTGGAAAAAGAGCTGGGAACACCTTTGTTTTATCGCAACAAGCGAGGCATGACCTTAAATACAGAAGGGAAGCGCCTGCTCGAATATTCGCGAGAGATCATCAACAAATTCGAGGAAATGCAAAAGTACTTTCATCGGGCTTCCGAGCCGTCCGGGGTGCTGGAGGTTGGGATGGTCGAGACGATCAATGCCCTTCCGAGGTTGCTATCCTCGTATTGCAGCCAGTATCCGCATGTGGATATCTCTCTCAAGGCAGGTGTGACAGAGAATTTGCTACAAAAAGTATTGGATCTCGCGCTGGATGGAGCGTTCGTGAGTGGACCGATCAACCATCCTTTGATCGAGCAGGAGCAAGTGTTTCAAGAGGAACTGGTGTTAGTAACGAAAAACAGTTCCTTCACTGCCAGTGATATCACAGGGAAAGCGCTTTTGCTCTACAAAAAGGGCTGCGGATATCGAGAACGGTTAGAGACCTGGATGAAGGTAGAGGGCTTGATTCCGAAAAAAGTGATGGAATTCGGAACGTTTGAGACCATTATCGGGGGCGTAGCAGCGGGGATCGGCATTACCATTTTGCCGAAGTCGGCAGTACATCACTTGGTTGAGAGCGGAACAGTTCATATACATCGCATCCCGGAGCCTTATCATGAGGTGACAACCGTTTTTATTCGCAGAAAAGATTCATTTGTAACGAACACGATGCAAGCGTTTCTGAATGAAATCCGTTTGCAGAAAACGAAAGCGTAAGTGTTGCCAATTACTCCTTCCATCGTTCAGAAAAATATGGTAAATTTTATTTTAGAACAAACGTTCTGTATTTGGTTGTGAAGAAGAGGGAGGGGCAGCTCGATTGATGGACAGGTATACCGAAATTGACGAAGTGATCGCTTATATACATCGGCATTTAGACGAGCCTTTGCCACTTTCCCGGTTGGCGAATCATGTTGCGTATAGCCAGTATCATTTTGCGCGGATTTTTAAGGAAAGAATCGGTCTCCCGCCTCTTTATTACGTATCGACCATGCGACTCCAACGGGCAAAGGATTTACTGCTGCGCACGAACATGAGTGTTCGCGACATTGGTCTGGAAATTGGCCAGCAGAGCCTGGGCACGTTCTCTACCCGTTTTACGGAGCGTGTAGGGGTATCGCCTAGCGAATTTCGAGAAACGGCCCAGCTAGCGGAAGACCGTCTCCGTTCCTTGCAGCAGTTGACAGAGTGGAGTCGGTTACATCCGTCCCCGGAGCGGCCGATGACCATTGCAGGAACAATCGAGTCCACAGAGCCATTTCAAGGCGTCATTTTGATTGGATTGTTTGCCAAGCCGATACCAGAAGGTCTTCCTTTATACGGAACATTGCTGCCCTCGCTAGGCAATTTTTGTTTTACCAGTGTCAAACCGGGCACGTATTACTTGATGGCGACGTCTGTTGCCTGGGGAATGCAGGCGATGGATTTTCTCTTGCCGTACGAGACATTGCGCACACGTTCCAAGAAACCAATCATTGTCACATCAACTGCGATCGTCCCTCATCAGCAAGTTACTCTTCATGTGCCACATCCGGACGACCCTCCCATCTTGATTTCTCTTTCTTTGCTCATGAACAGATTCATTCAGCGGCTTCCTCAATAAGATCAATCATTCTTTGTTTCAAAATGGCAGTTCTACGAATCAGCGGACTGCCTTTTCGCCATGGTCTGGTTAGAATGGAGCTTCTTGGGAAAGCCTACTATCACAATAGTCGAACTTTTTTCCGCGAGCAGGATATTGGGTGAAAAAGCGAAATGATAACTAGGCGCGAATATCATGCGCAAAAGAAAGGAAAGCAGGGAACGAGAATGTCAAAGCCTTACAAAAAAGTTTTTTGGGCAGCCGGTTTTGGCTGGATGTTCGATGCTATGGATGTTGCACTTTTATCTTTTATTATGGTGGCATTACGACAGGAATGGGGTTTGACAGGGGAAGAGGCCGGGTTGCTCGGGACGGGCAATCTCGTCGGCATGGCAATTGGGGCGATTGCAGGTGGCTATTTGGCTGACCGAATTGGCCGCAAGCCAGTGTTTTTGCTGACCTTGGTCTTGTTTGGCTTGGCGAGCTTTGCGAGCGCTTTCGCAACTGGTTTTGCGACCATGCTGCTGTTCCGCTTCCTGATGGGACTCGGCTTGGGTGCCGAGCTGCCGGTAGCCTCGACGCTGGTAAATGAGTTTGCGCCACCGGAGAAGCGAGGAAGTACGGTTGTGCTGTTGGAGAGCTTTTGGGCGGTCGGTTGGATCGCGGCAGCCGTCATAGCGTATTTCATCATTCCGGACTACGGCTGGCGCGTGGCTGTCATGATCGGGGCGTTGCCCGTCGTGTATGCCTGGTTTGCTCGGAGGAGCATTCCTGAATCTCCGCAGTTTCAAAAGCGGGCTGAGAAGATTCCAGTTGGAAAGCTGTTGACGTCTCATCGCAAAGAGACGGTTACGCTGTGGGTCGTCTGGTTTGCAATTGCGTTCTCGTACTACGGCATGTTTTTATGGATGCCATCTGTTTTGGTCGATAAAGGCTTTACGATGATCAAAAGCTTCCAGTACGTACTGATCATGACGTTGGCCCAACTGCCAGGCTATTTCGCGGCAGCCTATCTCGTGGAAAAATGGGGACGGAAAGGGACACTGGCGACCTTCTTGTTCATGACTGGCGTGATGGCTTTCGCTTTTGGACAAAGCAGTGGCACTATGGAGCTGTTGGTGACGGGAGCCTTCTTGTCCTTCTTCAATCTGGGGGCCTGGGGTGCTTTGTACGCGTACACGCCGGAAAATTATCCGACACCACTGCGCGCTACCGGTTCTGGTATGGCATCTGGTGTCGGAAGAATCGGCAGTATTATCGCGCCGTATCTCGTCGGTTACTACTCGTCGCATCATTACAGCTACACGTTCATTTTTAGTGTATTTACCGCAGTGCTGATCGTGGGAGCAATCGTCCTGCTCATGTGCGGACGAGAAACGAAGGTGCTTGCTAATTCTGGACCTCGTACAGGCGAAGTATAGCCCGAGCTTGCTCTGCGACCTCACGTTTCAGCTCTTGCGGCTCCAACACTTGAATGTGCGGGCCAAAGCTGAGCACTAGCGAGCATGCTGACGCAAGTGTATGAAATTCAACCTCTGCTTCCATCCAGTCGTCTGTTGCGGCTTGGGTGGAAGCTATTTTTATATAACGCTCCTGTTTTACAGCAGGCAGCGTCTCTTTTTTGACGAGCAACCGCGCAGGATATCGCGGGAGACTGGACTTGAAGTCCAAGGTGGATTGTTCCCAATAGGAAGCGAGGTCGAAATCACTTGGACGGAGGAAGCCATCATCTAACAGCCGTGCATCCAACAGTCGTGAAATCCGGTACGTCCGCATGTCCTCGTCCACTTGCGCGACCAAATACCAGATGCTGCGCTTGGCGACGAGTCCGAGCGGGCAGACAATGCGCTCTACGGGCACATCCTCGCGCATGTAACGAATGAACAGCTTGCGGGAAAGCCATACGGCATCTTGAACCGTGGACAAGAACGGAAACGTCTCCGTAGATTCATGCCAGCCAGCCCCATCGATATGAAGGAGCTGGCGTACGTGGATGGCGTCCTGCTGAACGGTTTTTGGCAGCGCGGACAGCAGCTTGAGAAAAGCAGCTTCATAGTTTTCATGCAGTCCGAGATCATTCAACAAGGCAGCAGGGGACGCTACGAGCAGGGATTGCAGCTCATCTATTTTCATTCCAGTCAAATTACTGCGATACCCTTCTGCCAAAGCCCAGCCCCCATCTGCACCACGCAGGGCATAGACGGGAACGCCTGACGCACTCAAAGCTTCCATATCACGATGAACGGTTCGCCCGGACACCTCCAGCCTTTCTGCTAATTGCTTGGAAGTCATGCGACCGTGGTTTTGCAAGAGCAATAAGATCGTAAGAAGTCGATCTGCCCGCATAAAAAGCCCTCCTAGAAGTAAATACAATTTTACTTTGATTGTATCGTAACGAATATGACAGCGGTTGTCATATTTACTTCGTTATTCTTGATGCATGAATCGAGAAGGAGGCATTACAAATGAAACCATTACAAGGCAAAGTAGCGGTGGTAGCAGGCGGCACAAGAGGAGCAGGACGGGGGATTGCCGTCAGTCTGGGAGAAGCAGGGGCGACGGTATATGTGACGGGACGTACGGTGCGTGGTCAGCACTCTGATATGGCGCGACAGGAGACGATTGAAGAGACAGCAGAGCTCGTGACGGCAAGCGGCGGAATCGGTATCGCTGTGCGAGTCGATCATACGCAGGAAGAAGAGGTTAAAGCGTTCTTTGAGCGAGTAAAAGCGGAGCAAAATGGACAGCTCGATCTTTTGGTCAATGACATCTGGGGCGGAGATCCGTTGACTCACTGGGGGACGCCGTTCTGGGAGCAGCCATTGGCAGACGGCCTTTTGATGCAAGAGCGAGCCATTCATACGCATATGATCACCAGTCACTATGCGGTTCCACTCATGGTGGCGAAGAAAAAAGGGCTGATCATCGAGATTACAGACGGAATCGACTATCGGTACCGCGGCAATCTGTACTACAGCTTGGCAAAAATCTCGACGATTCATCTCGCTGCGTCGATGGCAGAGGACCTGCGCTCACATGGGGTTACCGCGTTGGCTTTAACACCGGGCTTCCTGCGCTCTGAAGCGATGCTCGATCTTTTTGGCGTGACAGAAGAGACGTGGAGAGAGGCAGTGAAGCAAGATAAGCACTTCATTATGTCGGAAACACCTACGTACATCGGTCGGGCAGTGGTTGCGCTGGCTTCGGACCCGGCTGTCGCAGAAAAAACAGGGAAAGCGGTCAGTACATGGGGCTTGTCGGACGAGTATCCTTTTACGGATCGAGACGGCAGTCGCCCGCATTGGGGACATTACGCCGAGGAACAAGGGTTTTACCGCTAGTTTCAGGGAACAGACAAAACGGCTCCTCAGATTCATTCGAGGAGCCGTTTCTTAGATTGCATCCAGTACATCCTCTTCCGTAATAGAGGGAATCTCGTCTGACACAAACACGTTCTTATACTCGGTGCCGCTGTCCCCACCGGTCGCTTTAAATAACTGATTAGGAGTGTTTGGAAACCATCTCACTTGACCAGCCTCTTCAACATAACCTCCGTTGAGAAACAGAAGATACTCACCTTCTGGAATTTCAGTCTGCTTATGATCCGTAATCGGAGCGATCTCTTTATCTTTAGCAGGTTGAAAACCTACGATGCGATACAGCTTGATTGTATCCCCCGCTTCAATCGGGTGCTCGGTGAGGTTTTGATACACGTTGTCGACGGCTACTTCATACACGTAGAGTACGAGAAATTCGGTTTTTTCTTCTTTGTATACTTTGGGAACGGTGCCTTTCAAAATAACCATGGCGTCTTGGGTGATTTCTTCTGTGGATGAAAAAGTTTTCGATAGCGCAAAACCACTTGAGGAGTGTGTGGATTCCTTCGTCGTGCAAGCAGAGCCGGCCATTAAAAGGAAAGCTGAAAGAGTGATGACACCAAACCATTTTTTCACGGGACTCTCTCCTCATGTTCAGGCAGCTATGCCAACGGCTGCGTATTCTTCTTTTTCACAAACCAGCTTTTCACATTGCCATTCAAAATCAGATGGGTGACTACCCCCGCAATCAAGCCCCAGAAAGCAGCACCGATTCCGCCAATGGAGATGCCGGAAATCGTCACGAGAAACGTAACCAAGGCGCATTCGCGTTCCTTCGCTTCGCTCATCGCCTGTGCGAGGCTGGAACTGAGCGAGGCAAACAGAGCCAAGCCCGCAATGACGGCGATCAACTCTTTGGGCAAAGCAGCGAACACCGAAGCCATCGTAGCGCCAAACATCCCGAAGAGTAAGTAAAAGCCCCCGCAGGCAATTCCGGCAATGTAGCGCTTGGTATGATCCGGATGAGCTTCTTTTCCCGTGCAAATCGCCGCCGTAATTGCCGCGAGATTGATGCCTGGTGAACCAAAAGGAGCGAGCAAAAGCGACGCGATGCCAGTAGTCGTAACGAGTGGTCCAGCAGGTGTATCGTACCCGTCTGCTTTTAAGACGCTAATTCCTGGGGCGTTCTGAGAGGCAAGCGCGACGATGCACAATGGAATCCCCAGGCCGATGATCGTATCGAGAGAGAACGTCGGCATCGTAAAGACGGGCTGGACGAGGGACATCTGGACATTGTCCATTTGCAAACGTCCCAAAAGAAAGGCGACAACCAAGCCAACCAAAAGCGTAAGCACGACAGCATACCGTGGTGACCAGCGTTTGGCGAACAGATAGCAAAAGATCATCGGCAGAGCCAAGGCGGGCAGGTGCTGCATGGAGACAAAGACTTCTACGCCAAAAGACAGGAGAATCCCCGCGAGCATGGCGGTCGTAATCGACTGCGGGACGTATTTCATCAAGACGGAAAACAAACCGGAAACACCGACGAGCGTAATGACCACGGCTGAAAAAATATACGCGCCAATCGCGTCGGGGAAGGAGTATACTGTCAAGCTGGTGACTAACAGAACTGCCCCCGGCGTCGACCAAGCCGTGATGATCGGGGTGCGAAACCAGATGCTGAGCACAATGCACGTCAAGCCGCTCCCAATCGAGATGGCCCAAATCCAAGAGGCGAGGACTGCATCGCTGAGTCCGGCACCTTTGGCAGCTTGAAAGACGATCAGCAATGGTCCTGCATAGGAGACCATCGTGGCGATGAGTCCAACAATAACGGCAGATAGAGAGAAGTCAGCAGGGATTTTTTTCAAGGTCGAGAAAGGTTTTTCGGGAACCACGACGTGAATGCCTCCTAGATGCGCCAATGCAGACGTTATGCTTTTTCGTTCAAAATGTAACGAATCGTCCGTTTGGTGATGTTTAATTTTTTGCTTAAAAGCTGCCTGTTTCCATTCGTTTCGGTCAAGCCCTTTTCGATAATCGTTCGCCCGATCTCGCCTTCGAGCTGTTTAACCCGCTTGATCAAATAATCGAAGTCGATCCCGTCTACAGAGGTGACAAGGCGGCCGATCGTATCGACAAAGCGCTCGCATTCGTGATCGATGACTTGTTCTATTCGTTTGGGGGCAGTGGATGGATGCACCTGTACTGTGCGGCTTCGCAAATTCGCTGGCAAATGCTCGGCACGCAGTCGTTCGCATTCGTGCAACGCGATGGTTTGATTCAGTACGTTGATCAGTTGGCGGACGTTGCCCGGCCAATCATAGCGCTGCAAGAGCTCGATGGCATCCTGATCGATTTCGCATGGCCCTCCACTGCGCTTTTGCAGGTAGTAGTGCGCGATTGTGGGGATATCCGAAATCCGTTCGCGAAGAGGAGGAATCGACAGCTTGATCCCCTCCAGACGATACAACAGGTCACTGCGGAAACGATTCATCCCGACTTCATGCTCCAGATCGCGGTTGGTGGCAGAAATAAAGCGAATATTGCTCTGACCGATCTGCTCGCCACCGACGCGCATGAACTCTCCCGTCTCTAGCGTACGCAAGAGCTTCACTTGGATGGAAGGGGGAGCCTCCCCGATCTCGTCAAGAAACAGCGTTCCGTTATGTGCCAGCTCGAACAAGCCTTTGCGAGATTTGAGCGCTCCGGTAAAAGCACCCTTTTCATAGCCGAATAGCTCACTTTCCAGCAAGGATTCCGGCACCGCCCCGCAGTTAAAAGCAACAAAAGGCTGCTGGGCGCGATTGCTCGCTCCGTGGAGAAAACGGGCCATCAGTTCCTTGCCAGTACCTGTTTCGCCTTCAATAAGCACATGGATCGCCTTTTTTGCTAATTTTTTGGCAATTGCGCATACATTGGCCATCGGACTGTCAGATGAATACACGATACCATATTGGGCGGCTTCTTGGGATAGGTGATCGCTTTGTTTGCTGGAAGAAGAGAGCACTGCGTCGATGACTTGCTCCAGACTGTCCAGATCGTCGAACGGCTTCTCCAAGTAATCGCGCGCGCCCCATTGCATTGCTGTCACAGCCGATTTAATCGTACTGTAGCCTGTCATGATCAAGACTTCGCAGGCGGGAAATACTGCCTTGATCTGTTTGAGCAGCGTCAATCCGTCGGCATCTGGCAGCTTCAGGTCCACAAGTGCAGCGTGAAAGCCGGCAGAATCCGAGTGAAGCAGCCGTTCCACATCCTTGCCAGAATTGGCGACGACGATATCGCAGTCTTTTTTCTTGAGGAAATAGGTGAAAAAGGTAGTCACTTCTGTTTCATCATCCACGATCAAAATCTGTTTTTTCTCCATCGTTGTCCTCCTCGTCAGCTAACAGTGGCAAAAGCATCGTAAACTTGCTGTACTCTCCCTCCACGCTTTCGGCATACAGCTTCCCGCCGTGCGCTTCTGCAATTCCAAGACTGACGGAAAGCCCGAGACCTGTCCCTTTTGTCCGTTCCTTCGTCGAGAAGAAGGGCTGAAAAATTTGCGAAAGCTGTTCTTCACAAATGCCTGTGCCGTTATCGTAGACGGATAAGCCCACGTAAGAGCTATTCTCCTCTTGTACGAGGAAGGAACGGATGACAATGAGTGGTGATTCCCCGCCTGCCACAGCGTCTCGTGCATTTAACAGGAGATTGATCACAATTTGCTCGATCTGATGACGACTTCCATGAAACAGCAGAGGAGGCTCGGACATTTCCCGGGTTATGGTCAAGCCGGAAACAGATAGCTGGTAGCCAATCAGCCCCAGTACGTCCTCTACGACCTCGTCAATAGAGGTGGTGGAAAACAAGTATTCTTCCTGCCGCGAGAAGGTGAGCAGGTTTTGAATGATCTTTTTGCAGCGCACCCCGCATTGATAGATGTCTTTCATCAAGGGAGCCTCTGGGGCATCTGTCATCTCGCGCATGAGCAATTGAGAGTTTCCGAGGATGGCCGTGAGCGGACTGTTCAGCTCATGGGCAATGCCGGCAGCCATCTCGCCAATCGCCGCCATTTTTGCGGATTGAATCAGTTGGGCTTCGATTTTGATCTTTTCATTCACGTCTTGAAAAAGCAGGCTGTTTTCTACGACGACGCCGACATGGCTGGCGACGAGCTGGATCAATTCGGCTTCGTCCCGATCTGCTAGCTGCTTTGTTTGGCGTAAGAGCGTCAAAAAACCAAAGCTCTGATTCAACTGACTGCGCAACGGAACAGAGGTGGCGTGATGCTCAGGCAGCACTTCGGCAAGGGTAAGATGCACCTGCCCGGTGAGCACAGGGGCTTCCACAGAAACGGTCTGTGTCAGCGTATGGCACTGCCAATCTCCGTCAGTCCACTTGGCAAGATAGGAGGAGAGCATGCCTCCCTTCACGATAGTCAAGGCAAAATGCTCGAACACAAGAATTTGCGAGAGCTGTGCAGCGATATAACTGGTGGTTTGTTGCCAGGTGGCGTTGATTTGGATTTGTGTGAGCTGGTTTATGACGGCGAGCTGCTTGTTTTTCTTTTTCATCTCCTCGATTAGATAGACGAGCTCACTGTAATAGCTTTTTCGCGAGGATTGAATCCCGGTCAATTTTTCCAAAATTTCTTGTTTGGTATGCATGGCGAACCTCCTACAAGGCTTGGCGAAACAACGTCGCGACATCGTGGACGGTCATGTCGCGGGGATTGGTCGTCATGCACACGTCCAGTACGGCGAGAGAACTGAGCAGGTCGATTTGCTCTGGATGCAGCCCGATGGCCGACAACGATTGGGGCACCTCGAGATCGCTTACCAGCTCCTTGACTGCTTTGAGTGTGAGACGAGAGGCGGCATGTGTGCTCAAGCCCGCCGTGTTTTCACCGAGACATTCTGCGATTTGCCTGTATTTTTCCGGTGCCGCGATGTAGTTGTACTCGAGTACGTGGGGGAGCAGAATGGCATTCACCTCGCCATGCGGAGCGTCGAGGAAACCCCCGAGCTGATGGGACATGGCATGCACAGCACCGAGTATGGCGTTGGAAAAAGCGATCCCGGCTTGAAGACTCGCCATGGCCATCGCTTGCTTGGCCTCGGTATTGTATTGACTGGCGACAGAGGGGCGCAAATGCTTGGCGATGAGACGCATGGCTTGCAGCGAATGCACCTCGGTAAGCGGTGTTGCGGCGAGCGAAATATACGATTCAATGGCATGTGTCAACACATCTATGCCTGTATTGGCAGTGAGCAGCTTGTCCTTGGTCATCAAGGTTTGCGGATCGATGATGGCGATATCGGGTATGAGCGACTTGGAGATGATCGCCATCTTCACCTTGCGTGCACTGTCTACAATGATGGAAAATTGCGAAACCTCCGAACCGGAACCGGCTGTCGTCGGTACCATCACCATGGGAGGAAGGGGATGTTGGATATTGTCGACGCCTTCGTATTGGACGATGCTGCCCTCGTTGGTAGCCAACAGCGCGATTGCCTTGGCTGCATCGATCGCACTGCCTCCACCTACACCGAGAATGGCATTGCATTCCTTGGCGCGATATTCTGCAATCCCGGCATGAATCTCATAATCTTTCGGATTGGCTGTCACGTTGGTCCATAAATGGTAATCGAGTTTTTGCTGCTGCAAGTAAGAGATGATCCGCTCGATCCAGCCTGCGTTTGCGACACCAGGATCACTGACAAGAAAGACGCGAGAAGCTCCCAATCGGCGTAAGCTTTCCCCTACCTGTCCGAGAGACTGGTTCCCGAAAATAATTTCCGGTGTCATGAACTTGGATATTTGCATGCGTTCGCCCCCTTTTTCTACTACGTAGTAATACCGCAGGCAAGGATGAATACCCTTTTTCGGCCAAAAGGTTGGCAAGTGGGCCGTTTTTTCGGCTCATGTGCCGCCATATCGGCTGCTTCGAAGAAAGGAAGCGGCCAGATGATTGGATTTTTAAGCGCTTTCATGTTGGCATACTGCTTGCAATTAGTAGAAGGCGGGAAGAACACCTGCCCTTTGCGCACATGCCTGAAGGGGTAAAAAGAGGAGGAAGGTCAAGATGAAAGCAGCAGTAGTCAACGAGTTCCATCAAAAGCTGGAAGTAAAGGAAGTCGCGATTCCACATGTCGGACACGGTGAGGTTCTGGTAAAAATCAAGACGTGCGGTGTCTGCCATACGGACCTGCATGCGGCACATGGGGATTGGCCTGTGAAGCCAAAGCTGCCTTTGATTCCTGGGCATGAGGGCGTAGGTGTTGTCGAAAAGCTGGGGGAAGGCGTTACCTCGCTGAAAGTGGGTGATCGGGTAGGAATTCCGTGGCTCTTCTCCGCTTGCGGCGAATGCGACTACTGCCTGACTGGGTGGGAGACACTGTGCATGCAGCAGTTAAATGGAGGCTATTCGGCTGACGGTGCCTATGCTGAATATTGCGTAGCACCTGCTGCTTATGTGGCACGTATTCCTGATGAGCTGGGCGATGTGGAAGCAGCGCCGATTCTGTGCGCAGGGGTAACCACGTATAAAGCATTGAAGGTAGCAAACGTGAAGCCGGGTGAATGGGTAGCGATCTACGGCATCGGCGGCTTGGGGCATGTGGCCCTCCAATATGCCAAGGCGATGGGGTACAACGTCGTAGCGGTCGATATTCACAAGGAAAAGCTGGACTTGGCAAAAGAACTGGGGGCAGATGTGACAGTAAACGGCAGCGAGGTTGATCCGGTACAAGCCATTCAGGAGCAGGTGGGCGGTGTCCACGGGGCGATCAGCGTGGCAGTCACCAAGAAGGCGTTTGAACAAGCATACAAATCCGTTCGACGCGGTGGTTCTCTTGTCGTTGTTGGATTGCCAAATGCAGAGCTGCCGATCCCGATTTTTGACACGGTGCTGAATGGCGTGACGGTGAAAGGCTCCATCGTGGGGACGCGCAAGGATATGCAAGAAGCACTTGATTTTGCAGCACGTGGCAAGGTTCGCGCGATCATCGAGACGCAGCCGCTGGATCAGATCAACGAAGTGTTGGAGCGTTTGGAAAAAGGACAAATCAATGGGCGGGTTGTTTTGACGATGGAGTAATGGAAGGATAGGTGAAGCTGTTGTCGGGCTATGCTTTTCGTAAGCATGGGCTGGGCGACAGCTTTTTATTTGTATGAATGGAAGTGGCTTGGTAGTGGTTTTCACCTGATGGGGAAGTAGCCAATCCATTATTCATCCACCGACCCAATATAGGTGACTACTATGTGCTATTCCCACACTGATGTTCAAAATTTGATAAAACTAAGACCCTTTTTGATAAAAATTGACAAATGGGAAATATTGTGAAATTATATTTTTGCAATATTTGGAGGTTGATGTAATTTGAGTAAGATGAGCAGAGTTGTTTTTTCTATAACAACTATCCTCGGACTAGTTGTTGGTGGAGGCACTATTCTCGCTAGACCGGATTATGTTTGGGACTTTGAAGACTTTTATTCGTATGCTGTTGACTCAAAAGCAGATCCTGGGAATGTTTTTCTTAGTGGTTACACGAAAGGTACTGGTCCAGATTTAAGAAAAGTAACGACTTCCTCTAAGTTTTATAAAAATGGGACTTATATCACATCTGAAACGGAAAGTGACACTGGTAGAGACGCTTGGACTAAGACATCATACTATACTAGACCGGGTACAACGGAAGCAGAAGTAAAAACGGTTCACAAAGTTTATACTCTTGATGGCTCTTACTTATCTGAGACTAGTGCAGCTAGTTGGAAAAAGAAGAAATAGGAGGGAAAATTAAATGATGAAGAAAATGATACCTTTGTGCATTGGACTTGTTTTTTTAGTTATGATTGGTCCTAATGTATTGGCGGATAAAGGAATTCCTCAATTAACAGATTCCTCACAAAAATATCAGAGTGAAACTTTAGATAAACTGGGAATACGATCTGCTAATTCTTCATTCATGAAGAACGATACTTCTAGTTTTTCTGCTCTTGATACCGTAGTGGATGACGAGGGCAAAGAGTGGATCTATGTTTCGTATTTACATAGCAACTTAATAGAAGAGCAATTAAAAGAGAAATACTCTAGAGAAGTGTCTACTTCATTTATAGATGTTCAAGAGCAGATCTTAGATCCGATTATACAGGAAGGAGATACTATACCTGTCTTGTTAGTCAATGAGGACCTTACTTTTGGAAAAATGGCTTACTTACAAGAAGAAGGGAATGGGGATCTTATCCTTGCTGAGTTTGAATTAGACGAGGATAGCCAACAATGGGTAATCACTAAAGAAGCAAAATAATAAATGAATAAGTGAAGTGAAGCAACGTAGTACGGCTATCTCATAAGGCTAATTATGGCCAAGGGATAGCCTTTCATTTTTTCTTAGTATCCTGCAATAATTTGTAAAAAACCAGAAAAAAGACCTATGTAAAAACATGGATATATAATCTAGAATTTATGCGTTATGTAAAAAATAGGGATAATGGAGGCGTTTTTTTGAAGAAGTACCTAAGATTATTTTTAGCTTTCGTTCTATTATTAACAGTTTCAGTCCCAACAAGCTATCTTCCAAATGCGGTGCAAAGAGTGTCTGCGTCTAGTTTACAAGAGGTGAATCTCCCAAGTTCTGAAGAAAAGAAGGTTGATCAAAAAGTAAAATCATTATTCGCATCTCATGAAAAAGTGGAATTACGAGTCGGGGAATCGAGAAACGTTCGTATCTTCAGTGACTCTTATAGCAACAGTAGCGATGTAACTCAAGAGGTCTCTTGGACCCCAGAAAAGAAAGGCATTGTATCGATTAAAGACGGACAGTTTTCAGCAACAGCTATTGGTTCAACTTTGGTAACTGTTCAGTATGGAGAACAAGAATTAAAAATTCCAGTTCAAGTATCACCTAACCCGGAGAATCTAGAGATTAAGGCAAGTGAAAATGAAGGAATCGCCATTTTAAGTTGGGGAGATATGGATGCTGCTAGTTATACAGTGAAGCGAGGAGAAAATAAGAGAAAATACGAAGTTCTTGCGGCTGATCTGAAGAAGAACACTTTTTCTGATGATACAGTCAAACCTGGTACAACCTATTACTATTGGGTTGAAGCACACTTATCTAATGGAGATACCGTTGTTTCAAAGCCAGTAAAAATCAAAATAAAAAAAAGACAGAATGACTTTACATTAGAAACTGATTCTACTAGCCTTGACCTTCAAATCGGTGAATCCAAATCAATAGAAATCATTGCGAAGTTTACAGATGGTACGACTAGAGATGTAAGCACCAAGATAAAATGGAAAGTCGAAGATGAGAGTATAGTTTCGATAACCAACGAAAAGATAGAAGCAATGAATGCAGGGAAAACGAGGATCATCGGATTTTACAATCAAAAAGAAATCCCACTGGAAGTATCTGTTGGTACCGATGAATCTATTCACCTTAGTGCGCAACAAGAAGACGAAGAAATCCAATTGACTTGGAGTGAATGGTCAGAAAATTCAAAGTATATTGTACAACGTCGAGTTGGTAATGAAGACTTCGAACAAATAACGGATGAATTGTGGGCAACAAATTATAAGGATACCTCATTACAAAAGGGAGCCACTCATGAGTATAGAATTATTGGGCTTGGCACTGATGGATCACAAACTTTATCAAATGTAACTACTGTACAGATACATCAGGATGAACCTACATTAATTCCTTCTCTTCATAAAGTAGCTTTACATGTAGGTGGTGAAAAACAAGTAACCGTTGAGCTTCAAAATCCAGATGGCACAATGAAAGACGTTACAAACGAAGCTCTTTGGAAGGTAAAAGATGAAACGATTATTAGTGTTAGTCAGGGCAAGATAACAGCACATGCTGTAGGTACAACACTAATTAGTGCTTATTATGAAGATAAGATGGTAGATATTGAAATTGATGTAGCAGATCTTCAAGAACGTATTCATCTTGATGTAACTCCAACAATGAATGGGAATGTTCTTCGTTGGAATACGGAAGATAAAATTACGAGTTATAGCGTAAAAATGCGCAGTAGCAATTCCAAAAGTTATGAAGAGATAATTTCAAAACTAGTGCAAACCTCCTATGTAGATCATGCCTCTGCTCAAAATGTTGATGAATCTAGATACTATGTAGTAACTGGTATGACTGAAAACGGTGAAATGCTTCTCTCGAATGAGATAGAAATTACCTCACAAAAGAATGCATGGAATTCCGTTCTTCCTGAGGAGATCAAACCATTAAGAACACCTGGTCCTGTCGAAGACACGATCGGAGCTTCAGGCTATAACTGGTATTCTATAACGTTACAAGAGGGTCATACGCTTAGCGTATTTACACCAGATCTTCAGGGGAGTGGGACTTCTAAAGACATTTACAGTGATCCAACTCAATCATCATTAGCTTACACAACAAAGAATACCTTAACATATACACCCAAAACCAGCGGTACTTACTATATTAAAATAAAGGGCAACAGTGGACAAAAAATTACGATCTCTGCTGGTGACGGATCTAGCTTTGAGCAAGCATATGCAATCGTTTTTGATAAAGACGACAAGAAGAATATAGGGAAAATCTCGGGTCCTGGAAACGACAGTATATACTTTACTGCGGAGTTGACAGAGGGATTTAACTATCACATTTGGGGAGACCTGTCAGCTAAAGGCTGGGTCTTGTACGATAGCAAACAACGAGAGATTTTAACTGGTACTACTGCACGTGCTGATATCAAGGTTGATACAAGTGGAACATACTACATTAAATTGTTAACCGGCGAGAATGCTGGGGAGCACCAATACTATATTCTTAAATCTATCCCACTTTCCGTATCTACACCTCAAAGCTATACGATTGGGCCTGAAAAGAAAATATGGTATCAAGTGAAAGCAAAAGCGAATCATACCTTAAGAGTTTATACGCCAGGCTTGAGTGGTTTTGGTACTGGTAAGTACTTATACGATGATCCGAACAAACCTGCTATAAAAACGGTTTCTGCAGACACTCTTACTTTTATCCCTACGGAAACGAGTACCTATTTTATAGTAATTTCGGGGAGTAGCGGAAAGACATTTTCTATCACAGCTGGTGATGGATCTGATCTTAACCAAGCGCATTCAGTTTCTTTGGAGTGGGCAAAAGGAACGACTGCTACTTTTTCCACTCCGAGTAATGATAGCATCTTCTTTCGGACGGAATTAAAAGCAGGATTCAATTATCATCTTTGGGGGACAGGTTCCTCTCAGATTAAAGGCTGGGTCTTGTACGATAGTGCAAAGAAAGAAATCCTATCCGATACTACTTCACGTATGGATATAAGAATCGAGACAAGCGGAACGTATTATATCAAGATGCTAACTGGAGGAAGTGGTGGAGAAAATAAGTATGAATGGCTCGTATCCATACCAGTATCATTACCAGGCCCTCAGACAGATAGTTTTGGCTCATCTAAAGACATTTGGTACATTGTAAAGGCACAAGCAAATCAAACTATTAGAATAGTGCAAAAAGGACTCAGTTGGACAGGATCACTAACACTTTATGATGATCCAAATGGTTCGAAAATTGTATCTTCTTCGGCCGATACTCTTACTTATACTCCCTTGAGCTCGGGGATATATTTTATTCGGATAACCGATCAGTATAAAGATCCTGGTGATGTGGTTACGATCAATATAGAAGGGGTAGAACCATGGCAGCCCCCCTCAACATCGCCATCTCCTAATCCAGACCCTGTAAATATTGAAATCTTGAAAGAAAATGAGTCTATTGATGTAACAGCCAACTCTGGTAAGAGTTTGTACTACAAATTTACTCCTTCAGCTTCTGGGAACTATCGATTTTTTACCAGTCCATATAAGAATGAAGGACCCGAAAACGATACGTACCTTCAATTATATTCTGATGATTCATTTACAACATTATTGGCAGAGAACGATAACGTTCCGGATGGTCCATATGGAGATCTCTTCTCAAAGCTCGAATATAATGTGAGCGCAGGCACTAGTTACTATTTGAAACTAAGCTCTCATAATGACAGCTTGAATACGCGCATTACGGTTGAAGCTGTGGATGCTGATAGCACAAGAGAAGGAGCCATTCCAGCTGAGTGGGACGAAATATACACTGATCAATTATCATCCCGTTATGACGTTGATTACTTCGTTCTCACAGCAAAAGAAATGGCTTACATGAACCTTTATGTCACAAATAACATGTTAATATTGGAAGACTCCCACGGTAATATGCTCCAAACATTCCATGCGGATGAGCAAAATACGTTATTTGTGACTGAGACATCTGGAACCTACTATGCAAAAGTTGTTTGGAATAAAGACCAAAAAATACTTACTAGATCGGATATATCCACATTATCGCCGGAGATAGGTGGCAGTTATCAGGCAGGCTTTCATGATCCAAAACGAATTTCCAGTAATTTCGCCCTGGATACCACGCCAGGCTTTGAAAAATCGTTAACAGTGCAATGGAGATTTTCTAATCCCCATCAAAGTGTCAAAATTCAAGTTCTAAGGCAGAATACAGTCGTATATGAAGAGACTAGAACTAACCTAGAGGCTACGTATCAAACATTTACTTGGAATGGCCGCTATACAAAAGTGAACCCCGGCCAATGGGCTCCAACCGACGTATACTTTATCAAGATCGTGGCTTCTGATGCACCAAAGTATCCAATTACTTTACCGATTAGTGTAGTAAATACAATCCCAACTGAAGAATATGATGTCCAGTACCTAATCTCTAACTACAATAGCAGCATATCTAGTGAAACCATCCGTAAATCGCAAGAGAAATTAAAGGCTATGATGTTCTACGATGGTCCTATTACGGGTAGGTATGATGAAGAATTCTTGATGTCTGTAATTGCCTTTGAAGCAGTTCTCAACAGAAGTACGCACGTTTCACTCAATGTTAACGTTGGAGGAGGAGAGATACTTAAAGAGCAAGGGGAATTAACGAACCAGTTAGTTCATTACATTAACAGCGGAAGAGCAACCGGAAAAGATAAGTACGGACTCTATGCCCAGTTCCTATTTTCTGGAGATATTGTCATATATGAAACCGGTGCCGCACTCGTTCCAGCGTTCCGTTTAACAAAGATTGGCGGAAAGCTAGTCAAAAAAGCAGCTAAGACTATGGATGAACTATTCGAATGCAATTGCTTTACAGCAGGAACAAAGGTATTAATGGAAGACGGAGAGAAGAATATTGAAGACATTGTGGTCGGAGATAAAGTTCTTTCAAAAGATGAGAAGACAGGTGAGATTGCTTACAAGAAAGTTACACATCTACATCGAAACAAAAAAGAATACATCTACGAATTGAGTGTTGGAAACCAGATCATTGAAACAACCGCTAATCATCCGTTCTGGGTCGAAGGAAGACAATGGGTTCTTGCTGTAGATCTACAGGTTGGTGATCTGTTAAAACAAAGTAACGGGAATACCTTAAAAATAGAAAAAATCAATGTAGTCAAACATGATGAAAAAGTCAAGGTATACAATTTTACAGTTGAGGATTTCAACACGTACTTTGTGACTGACTTAGGAATATGGGTTCATAATATCGGTAATTGCGAATGGGATGATATTGAAAAGTACTTTGCCCCAAATGCTAGAAGACATATCCTTGAAGGAGAAATTAACGAAAAAGGAAAAGCTGTAGGTTGGCATCATGAGCCGAGTTCGAGAACTAATCGAATTGTCGGAAGCCAAACAAATCCTGATTCACACGGTGTATACGATGGAGTAGTAGATATTTTTAATGGCACATCTTATGTCAGGAAAGAGCAAACATCGTCCTTCTTTCCAAAACATTGGTCTGCTGATGATGTAATGACTGCCATTTATGAAGTGTATGTTGACGCAATCCCCTCCATAAAGCCTAGTGGAACGGAATTTATACGCAAATGGGAAGGTAGGCATTCCTCTGGCATTAAAATTGAAATGTGGCTAGACAAGGATGGAAGGATTACTACAGCTTACCCAATTTATGAACCATAATCTAGGAGGAACCCTATGATACCTTACGAAATTGTTTTCGATGATAAGGCAGATAAACTACGAATTTGCTTACCAGAACATTTATCGATTGTAGAAGAATTTTTAGAAGTCGAGGTTCGGTCGGAACTCTCGAAAAACTTAATTTTAGACCGGATACAAAGAGTGGTATCAGGTGAAGAGGAAGTATCAGATGGTACTGGAAATTTATACAGTTCCGAAATACGGAGGGATTATACTCGAATTTATAACTCATACGTTGAGGAAGAACTAGAAGCGGGTATAGACACTGGCGAGGACTTGGAGTCAATCATTGAAACAAGATATTTTGCAGAGCTAGTTACGATTTGGATGGATGCTCTAAGTGAGCATCGACAACAACAACGTGATTCTACGAAATGATTGAAAGAACGGATAGTATTAAAGAAGACAGAAGTAGATAGCCACAAAAAGCCGCTTGTTTAGTTAAGCGGCTTTTTCGTAAATACCTTCATGTACGCATAATATGATTGCTGTTGATCTATACCCATACCAATACTGGGTGTTATGACAGTAAATTATTAATGAGTGTAGTTTCATATCAAGTTATTCTTATCAAAATTATGTTTGACATGATCAACTCGATAGCACAACCTTAAGTCACATTCAATAAACCAATTGCTCGGTTTGCATAAAAGCTTTATCCACTCGATTTTGATGAGGCTATGGAACTTTCTAGATCACTTCATGGTCCAAATCTTTTCCACTCAATTGGAAATAAATAAGTGGTAATTGCCTTATGGATTCCTACTAATAGTATTGCCCACTCTAAAGAGGTTGTTTTCCATCTCTTCCCCACTCTAGTAAAAAAGTGTAATCTATTTAAAAATGATTCAAATCGATTATATCATCCGTGGTTTATTGTGCTATCATATCCATAAAAAGGAATCATCAGGAGGGTGTATTTGCTGTGATTTCAGAGGGAAAAACCTTTGGGGGTATATTACGAGTATATCGAAATAGAGCAAACTTAACACTGACTGAGTTATCAGAAAGAACAGGTGTAGCTTCTGGAACCATTAGTAAGCTGGAATCCGATGCCTTTACTTTACCAAATATGCAGCATGTAATGAAACTGGCAAAAGTACTGGATATTCCACTTTATACAGCGATCGTACCTTATTTAGATAAAATGAAGCGCGAAGCGACACTTCGGTCTCTATTAGAGGCTGTGATGCAAGAGAAAAATGTGGTTCTTACCAACAAAGTAGCTTTGCAATTGCTAAATTGTCCCAAAAGCAATACATTTCTTTCTTTAGACTATTTGTATCAGACTGCAGGAACGGAAGGGAATGAAGAACTGCGCTTGGCTCTCTATGACGTGATCTGTGACTACTCACGTGAGCATGGAATTCCTCTGTATCTGGCAAGGTCGCTTTTCCAACGATATATGATTCGACGTGAAAATCTTAGCCAATTAGATCAAACCTATGTAGAGGGTAAGGAGCTATTACACTACACGTCCTATCTGCATATCAATGAGCGAATTTTGACCTACTATAAATTTTCCTTCCATGCCTTGCGTCTTGGATTCTATTCAGATTGTATCCATCTGTGTAAACAAGGCCTTGAAATCGACCATAGTCAGAGTGAGCAAAAAGCAGCAGCGATCCTTGCGATCATCATTTCCTATTTTGAGCTGGAAGACTACACATTGGGACATTTTTATCTGGAGAGATACGAAATGTTCGATTACCCCGAAGTACATAAACATGCCAGACATATTCGGGGGAAGTTATACGGAAAGACGGGGAAATTTGATAAGGCCATTCCGGTATTACAAGAATGTCTTGCGCAACAAGCACAAGATGACAAGATTGTGATCGCGAATGATTTGCTGGAGATTTATATTCAGGTAGGAGAAGAAAAGAAAATCCGTGAACTATTTTTAGCAGAAGCATCGATCTTGCCAAAGAATTTAACTACTCCGAATCAATACAATCAAATGGGACTGTATTTCCGGACGAAGGGCACCTTTTACATTCAAAAAAACGAAGCAGACTTAGGAATCGAGAGTCTTGTGGAGAGCGTGAATTACTATCGTGCAATCAATGAGATAAAACAGGCAGATAAGAGTCTTAGCGTTCTTTTTGAATTCTATGTGTCAAAGAAAAAAAATCTTCCTTTTGATATACTCCATAAATTGGTAAACGTGTATAATGGAAGTAATCATAGATCCAAACAGGAGGTATAGGTCATGAAGAAATGGATATTGTCTTTGTGTATGTTAACCGCCTTCATTACAATGCCAGTTTTAGTAGAACAACCAGCCAAGCAATCCAATCTGATTATACAATATGGCTGGCCAGAGCCTTGGTAATCATCTGAACAATACGATTAATGCCCTCCAATTGGAGGGCATTTGTTATACGTAAGACAACTTTTTCACTTGAGTATTTAGTTATAATTAATTATAACTAGTTATATATAGTTATAATTGGTGTGGAGGTAGCGGGTGCAGATGGTGACGACGACGATGGTCAATTCGCAAAAATTATGGATGGTGGTTAAGCGGATGGAGCCGCATTTGATCCGCAATCAGGCCAATATGGAGAAGCTATTGAAAATGCTGATGATCCACGATGTCGCCTCCGTGTCTGCAAAACGAGAAACGACCCCGCAGCAGGAAGGCTCCTCCTTTCACGGGCTGCGAATAGACGATGTTTCAACCGACGATATCAAAGAGCTTTGGAGCGAGTTCGAAAGCAATGAGACGTATGAAGCGAAGGTTGCCCATGCCATTATTCGTCTGATCGACCAAATCGAAATCGAAATCTAGCTAACTACCGTATGCTAGGTCCCGTCCGGACTGGCTATGGTAGTTTTTTTCTGCTTTCGCACACAATGGGCGCATGAGCCATAGGCTGTTGGTAGCTTTTTTGCTGAGGTGATACACATGAGACGCCCGGATAATCAGCCAGATTTTATTGGTGCCCTTTTCAGTATGATCCTTGGAGTCTTCATATCGTTCGAGGCCTATCGTCTGGAGGCATTTTCGACGTCGCTGTACGTAGGAGATCACACGCTGCCTGCGATTCTTGGCTTATTGTTTTTCTTGCTCGGAGGTGTGCTGCTCATCCAATCATTCCGTGAGACCGAGGAAGCCTCTTCGCCCAATCCCGAACCGCTTCTTCCTGGAAAAAGGCTGCGCCTGCTGATTTGCTTTTTATTCCTGTTGCTGTATGTCTGGCTGCTTGGATCGATCGGTTACACAATGGCTACGCTCTTTGTCTCGTTTGCATTTTTTATACTGATCGGCAGCTACCGGTGGCGAACGTCCATCGTGTACTCCGTCCTTTTGACTGGGGGGCTGTATGTGGTATTCATATACTCGCTGCATATCACATTGCCTGGAGGAGATTTGTTTTAGAGCAAGCATGATAAGGAGGTGCTGATCATCGAGACGTTCCAACTGTTACTGGCTGGTTTTGCTTCAGCCCTCACGCCGGAGCATTTGCTCATGGCAGCACTCGGCGCTCTTATTGGCACCTTTGTAGGTGTATTGCCCGGTCTCGGTCCCACTTCTGCTATCGCGATTCTGCTTCCGGTGACAGCCGTACTGGAGCCGACACAAGGCATGATCATGCTGGCAGGTATTTATTACGGTGCCATGTATGGTGGCTCGACGACAGCGATTTTGCTCAATATCCCGGGGGAGCTATCATCAGTCCCCACGTGTCTGGATGGCTATCCGCTCGCGAAAAAAGGGAGAGGTGGGCCGGCATTGGGGATATCCGCACTGGCTTCGTTTGGTGCAGGGGTACTCGGGGTAATCGGACTCGTCTTTTTTGCTCCCATTTTGGCAGATCAAGCGTTAAAATTCGGACCACCTGAATATTTTGCGCTGATGATTCTGGCTCTCACGCTAATGGTCAGTCTATCAGGAGGATCATTGGTCAAATCGTTTTTGATGGGAGCATTCGGCTATACGCTCGCTTTAGTTGGGCTGGGACCATCCTCTGGCATGCCGCGCTTTGATTACGGCGTCCCCGCATTGGTCGGCGGTTTTGACATGATTAGTATCATCATCGGGTTGTTTGCAATTACGGAAGTCCTCAAAGGGATTGATGAAAAACGCACAGCTACCCTGATTGGCAAGCCAGGCAGTGTCTACCCGAAAAAGGAAGACTTGAGAGTAAGTGCCGGGCCTATGCTGAGAGGCGGGATTGTCGGCTTCTTTCTTGGATTGCTGCCGGGCTGTTCGGCTGCGATCACGTCGTTTTTGGCCTACGATATGGAGAAAAAGCTATCGAAGCATCCCGAGAAGTTCGGTCAGGGAACAATCGAAGGGGTAGCGGCACCAGAAGCAGCGAATAATGCGACGAGCAGCGCTGGCTTCATCCCGCTGTTTTCGCTCGGGATTCCCTCCTCACCGCCACTGGCGATTTTGTTGGCAGGCTTGATGATCTACGGATTGACGCCTGGTCCTGTTTTGTTTGAACAAAATGCAGGCTTTGTCTGGACGGTCATCGCCTCGATGTTCGTGGGGAATGCGATGCTTCTCGTACTGAACCTCCCGATGGTCTGGGTGTGGGTCAAATTGACAAGGGTACCATATGGCATCATGGCTCCGATCATCCTGATGTTCTGCACGATTGGGGCATACAGTGTGCGGAACAGTATGTTTGATGTGTGGGTGGCCTTTCTTTTTGGCGGACTTGGGTATGTCTTTTCCAAATATAAATGGCCAGTTGTTCCGCTGGTTTTGTGCTTCATTTTGGGACCTCTTCTGGAAGAATCCTTCATTCAAACGATGGCGATGGGCTCGGGGGATCTCAGCATTGTTTTGTTTCGACCTTTATCGTTGACCATCTTGCTGGCAGCAGGAGCACTCTTGATGATCTCGATGATGTTGAACCGCCGAACACAGCAACGGTTGAAAGAAGAGCGAGACCGGGGAGTAGATGTCGCGTAGGGAGGTAGAGTCATTGAAAGGATATAAACAATGGCTGGCTGTCATCATGTCGTTGCTTTTGGCGGCAGCCGTTAGCGCATGTGGAAATCAAGGTACAGCCGAGTCGGCCTACCCATCGAAGCAGGTGGAGTATATCGTACCGTATTCGGCCGGGGGTGGGGTCGACCTCGTGGCCAGAGCGGCAGCTGATTATTTGAGCAAGGAATGGGGGCAGCCGATCGTCGTCGTCAACAAGGCGGGAGGTGGTGGGGCAGTAGGAGCGGAGTATGCTTTAAAGCAAGCCAAAAACGATGGTTACACAGCGCTTGCTGTCAATGTATCCAATACGACGATGCTCGCTGCTGGGATGAAAACACCGCCGATTACGAACGAGGATCAAGTCTATACGGCCAGGATTGGCAAAGGCACGCTTGCTTTTGCAGTTAAAGCTGATGCGCCTTGGAAAGATTTCGCTGAATTTTCCGCGTGGGTGCGCGCGAATCCGGAGCAGTTAACATGGACTTCTGTCGGGCCAGCGGGCTTTTCCGCTTTTGGGGTAGCAGAGTGGCTGGATGCGATTGGAGCTGACTTCGCCAAGACGAGAATGATTGTGACAAAAGGCGCTTCCGACTCCGTCCCGAAAGTCGCTGGAGGTCACGCCATTTTGGCGGTGCATACAGTGGGGGAGATCATGCCGATGCTGCAAGCGGGCAAGGTCAAAATCCTCGCCGTATCCGGTGACACGAGAAGCCCGTTCCTGCCTGACGTTCCGACTGCGGGGGAGCAAGGGATACAAGGCTTGTCGGTTTTCTGGTGGACGGGAGTATCTTTTGCCAAAGGAACGCCAGAGTCGGTTATTCGCAAATGGGAAGAAGCGATTGCCAAGATGGAAAAGGACCCAGCCTTTTTGCAAAAGCTGAGTGAAATCCAGGTGGAGCCGGCATATGCGGCCAGTGAAGCATTTACGAAGGAAACGCAGGCGGAAACGACGTACTACTTGGAATTGGCGACCAAGAAGGGCATTCGAAAATAAGGGCGACGAAAGAAAAAAGGGAGAATGGCTTCATAGCTGTTCTCCCTTTTCCATCTATCTATTTAGGTATCCGCTTTTCGTACCTGAATTTATAAAAACCATTCACTGCGTTCGGTTCAGTCTCGCCGACTTTTTTGTAACCGCATTTCTCATAAAAGTGCTGGTTGCGTACGGCTTCATAGCCGGTATCGAGCGTCCACTTTTTGATGTGTGGATACGCAGCCTCCATGAACTGCATGGTTTGGCTTCCGATACGCAAGTTTTGCTTATCAGGATCGACATAGATGATCCCCAGCTCCAAATGCTCATGATCGACGGGAAGGAGGCAAAAACCGCCAACGATCTGGTCATCCAGCAAGATCGTATAGTAATGGGCCTTTTGCATGAACAAAATATGCTGGTCAGGCTGGTCATGTCCGGCAGGGCCCTCTCCGTACTTTTGGACGTCTTCTGCGAAGCAGCGGGTGGCAATTTGGGTGAGTTGCTCCGCGTTCGCGGGGACAGCCTTCTTGAAAAAAACCATAGGACTCATGAGATCATCTCCAGTTCGTCTGACTACTTCGAAATTGGTGTATGAATGATTAGCAAAATTCTCCTATATAGCAGACGGATGAACCCACAGAATGGTTACCCACTTATTTTTCTCATTATGCTTTCCAACGGTCCCCTCTCGAACCAACGTCTCCAAACGAGCGATTGATTTTCGACTGCCAATCAAAGCGAGGAAGCCGAGCCCAACATTTTTTTGCGTACAGCTCGATCGAGCAGGTTGAGTCGAACCAGCCACAAGCTGAGAAGGAAAAAGAACATCTATGGACATAGCGGGTGAAAGCCGTTGTACAGCAAGATTGCGCAGGAATCCCTCGACCGTCCAAAAATCAAGATACTCCGGATTGAGAATAGCAAGCCCTAAAATGTTGGAGATGAATAAGCACAACTGTCCTTTGCCCGGACACAGATGTCTCATATCTGTCTGGTTTTGAGAAGGTCGAGACTGCTTGTCACTTGTAAAAACCGCGTGCAACAAGGTGGGACTCGGTTGGTATCCAACTTGCAAAGCTTTTTTCTGAATGCGGATGTAATTGTAGAGGAAGGGAGAGAATGGCTTGGATATGCGGGAAGTGGTTGCCATTGTAACGGGTGGTGCTTCCGGTTTGGGAGAAGCCGCTGTGAGGAATGTAGTTCAACACGGGGGAAGAGTAGCCATTCTTGATTTGACGGTAGAGAAGGGGCAAGCGCTGGCGAATGAGCTGGGGCGCGAAAATGCTTTGTTCGTGCATACGGATGTCATGAGTGAGGTGAGTGTACGGGAGGCAATCGATCAGGCTGCTGGCACATTTGGTACGATTCACGCCGTGGTCAACTGTGCGGGGATCGGTTTGGCTCAAAAAACGCTGTCTCGAAGCGGTCCACATCCACTGGAATCCTTCAGCAAAGTCATTTCAGTCAATTTGATCGGTACTTTTAATGTCATTCGGTTGGCGGTGGAGCAAATGGCAGGAAACGAGCCGAACCAACAGGGGGAGCGGGGTGTCATCATCAATACCGCATCGGTGGCGGCTTTTGAAGGGCAGGTGGGGCAGGTTGCCTACAGCGCCTCCAAAGGCGGAATCGTAAGCATGACCCTGCCACTAGCAAGAGACCTGGCTTCTTATGGCATACGCGTGATGGCGATTGCTCCAGGGCTATTTGACACGCCGATGTTCGATCAGCTCCCGCGCTCTGAAAAAGCTGCGTTGGGAGCGACTGTTCCTTTTCCTCCTCGCATGGGTAATCCGCAAGAATACGCGTTGCTCGTGAACAGCATTATCACCAATCCGATGTTGAATGGAGAAACGATCCGGCTGGATGGGGCAATCAGGATGGCACCGAAATAGAAAAGACGTGTTGACAGAAAAGTAGTTAGGTGCCATACTATGCCCATGACAAACCACTCAAACGGAAGAAAACAAGAAGACGCGATCCCATCGCTTGTTCAATCGCAGCGCCAGATTGATCGGTATGGACTCGATGTTGATGCGCAAGCCGTACTCGTCGCCGCCAGGCTGATGGAGGCAGGAGCCAAGCTTGGGCATGCGGCCGAAATACATTTCGCCAGATTCGGCTTATCAACGGGACGATATCGGCTATTGGCAGACCTTGAAGATAACGGCGGGGAAGTACTACCATCACAATTGGCAGAGCATCTGGGGGTAACACGTGCTACTGTTACTGGTCTGATCGACATCCTGGAGCGCGATGGCTTTGTTTCCCGACGAGCGAGTACAAAAGATGGCAGGCAAAAATCGGTCATTTTAACGGAGCTCGGGGCAAGCAAGCTGCGTGAATTGGCGCCTGAGCACTTTGCGAGATTGGAAGCGATGGTCGGATTGCTCAATAAAGAGGAGCGGAGTGTGTTTCTCGACCTGCTGGGACGAGTGACACAAGGCATATCGGCACTGACAGATGAATAGTAGGCAGTAATGTGGGCTAGACAGCTAGCCCATTTTCATCCTTATATAGTTAGGTTCCTAATTATTTTTTAAAAAAGGGAAAGGAGGTGAAAACCATGCATGACCCTGCAAATTCGGGAGGGGTTTACCCGATCAAGAGGGTACGTTCCGAGCGAAAATCGTTTGTTTTATGGCGAGAAGTAATCATGGCTTATTTGTCTCCTGCGATCATGGCGAGCATAGGAGGATGGATTACCGCTGACAAAGGGCTGCAAATCGGGGCATTGACCACGATTGGCGGAACATCCGCATTGATTGCCGTACTCCTTGGGCGATGGTTACAGAGTCACGGTATACATAAACGCTGGGTCATCTGCACACCTCATATGGCGTTGGTAACGGTTATGGGGATGACCATGGCAGTGATTGGTCTATTGGCAGCTTGGCTAACAACGGAGTTACTCATCGTCTTTGCTCCCGGTGAATCGGTGGCTTGGCTAAGTCGTGTCTGGATCGACTTTCCGCTGTCAGCGATAATCGCCAGTACGTTAATCACATGGCGGTGGCGTAGTGCCATCAAAAAATGAATGGGTTATGGAGGAGATAGAAAATGATCGTAGTCATGGGGGCAACAGGAACCATAGGGAGTGCACTTTTGAACCGCTTGATAGAGCTTGGTGTCCCAACCCGGGCATTGAGCAGAACGCCGGAAAAGCTTCAGATGCTAATGGGAGAGCGGGCCCCATCTACGGTGGAAGTTGCAGCAGTGGATGCTGCTGACCCTGAATCGTTGCGTCGGGCGTTTGCAGGTGCGAATCAGCTTTTCCTTTCCCTTTCAAACAGTCCCAATCAGGTCGAGCTGGAAACATCGATGATCCACATTGCAGCTAAGACTGGAATCCAACACATCGTGAAAATCTCCAGTCCAGCCTACAATGAAAAGGCGCCAGTCGCGGTAGCGGGATGGCACCAGGAAATCGAGAGCGCTTTATCAGAATCGGGTATGAAAAGTACCGTACTGCGACCGTACGCCTTTATGCAAAATCTGCTCCGCTTCGCACCGACGATCCAGTCGCAACATGTTTTCTTCGGTACGCTGGGCGAAACAGCCTGCAACTTTATCGATTGCCGGGATATCGCCGATGTTGCCGCAAAGGTTTTGACCCATCCCGAAAAGGCAGGCCGTGTATACACACTGACTGGTTCTGAGGTCATTAGTTATCCGCAAATTGCAAGCAAGCTGTCCCAACTGCTCGACCGCCCAATCACGTACATCAACAAGGATAGTGAAGTACTCCGCCGAGATCTGATGGAGTACGGAAACATGCCGGAGTGGCTCGCCAGTCACGTCGTTGAAATTCAAGCTATGTCAGTAGCGATCCCGGAAAAGCCGACAGATGACGTATGGCGTGTCCTCGGCAGAGAACCTCGCAAGCTGGACGCTTTTCTGCATGAACATATTGAAAAGTTCCGTTAATCAACAGCGTTATTTTCTAGCAGCGAAATTTCTTGCGCTTTCAGAAGAGCTTGTGTGCGATTGGTGACACCGAGCTTGCCATATATCCGATGTAGGTACACCTTGACCGTCCCGAGCGTATTTCCTAGCTCATCGGCAATCATCTTGTTGGATGCTCCTTGGGCCAGCATGGAAAGGATGATCATTTCTTTTCCGGTTAGCGGCTCGATCAAGGGAGCTTTTCTTTTCTCCATTTTCTTAGGGAAAAGGGATAGCAGTTGATTGACATACGCAGTCGAGACGGACGGACCAGGTGGTTGGGATCGTTTTTTCAAGCGTAGCTGGTAATCGTGCAAGAGGTGAGACATCGCCGTACCTTCGTCCAGAAAGCTACGGACGTAGCAGTTGTTTCCGCCAATCAAGAGTGCTTCGTGGAGGAAAGCCAGCGCTTCCTTTTTGTTACCGCACTGCTGGTGGGCGAGCGCTTGCAGAATGGCGATGTCTACCTGACTGATCAATAGCTCCTCGCGAATACTGGATGGCTTTAGGATCGTTAAAATACGCAAGGCTTCCTGTTCCTGCTGCTGGGCGAGCAGCAACCGGACATAGGTCAAAACCTCTAATTCTCTCTGAATGCTAGGCTGATTCAATATGGAAGGGGGAAGCTTGGACAACTCCGTTTTCGCTAAAGCGATGTCCCCTTCCTGGATCGCGATGTGTGCGAGAAATGCTTGTAATGGGCTAAACCAATAAGAAGCACCCCAGCTCGCGAGCATTTCTACTGTCTCTGAAACGATTTTGCGGGCCGCGACAAAATTCCCCTCTACCAGCTTGAGTTTGGCGGATGTCAGTACATAGGGGACGAGGAGGCCAGGTATTTGCTTGTGCAGGGCAACAAAACGAACGCGCTGTAGATAATCAAGGCTTTCTTCCAGCCTGTTTTCCTCATAGAAACCCTCCGCTAATGCCTGAACGACGTACATGTTGATCAAGGAATCCTTCCAGCCATTTGCTTCGAGTATGGCAGAGAACTGATTGCCTACAACCTCTGTCTGCTCGGAAAGTATGCCTTTTAACCCGAATCTCGTACGCCGAATAAATGGTTCTGTCGTGTTGTAATTAAAATGGTAAAACAACGGACTCTCAGGCAACCCTCCGCTAAGCTGTGATGAACTGGCGATCCAGCGATCAAAATCCATCGTGGCGAACACCAAATTCGCTCGGACAAAAAACAGACCGCTCAAAAACTGCCGATGCTCTGTGGGGTCTTCTATGAACGGAATATTTTGCTCCAATTCAGTGAGGGCCACCTCCGCCCTATCTATTTGAACGCACGTAATCAAGAGGAACGTATAAATCAGGCGAAAAAGTGGTGAAAAATAGTTCGCGTGATCAGGGATGCTGTCCAGCGTTCTGAGAAAGCTGGAAAACTCGCCGCGTTGGAGCAGCACCTGAGTATGTTGCTCCAGTAATCTTACAGCCAACGGGTAATCGGCAGCGGCAATCGCATGATCGATCGCTTCGTCCATCAATCCGCGTTCCGCATAGCTCTCACTGGCTAGCCGGTGCAGCTCACGTGCTTCTCCGGGAGCTGTCTGCTCCAGTTGACTGCGCAAAAAATCGGCAAACAAATGATGGTACCGATACCACGTCCCGTAATCATCCAGTGGGATTAAGAAAATGTTTTGGCGGTGCAAGCGGGTCAGCATTTGTTGGCACTGGGGCAGGCTGGTCAGAGCGTGGCACACGTGAGCGTCCATTCTCGCCAGCACAGAGGTTTTGAGCAAGAAGCTGCGCTCTTCTTCCGGAAGTCGCATGATCACTTCATGAAACAAATACTCCGAAATATTGCGATGAGAGCCAGTAAATCCAGCAAAAAATTGATCGTAGTTCTCCATATTCACGAGTGAAATGGCAGCGAGCTGCAAGCCGGCGATCCATCCCTCTGTACTTTTCACCAGTTGCTCGATTTGCATTTGGGTCAGAGGTAAATCGTGAACCTGCCGGTAAAAGCTGTCCGTCTCTTGATGACTGAAAAGAAATTGTCCCGACTCAATATGACATACTTCATGACGTACGTTCCATTTGACTGTAGAAAAAGGTAACGTATTGCGACTGGCGATGTACAGATGGACGTGACTCGGAACATATTCCAGAAAATAAGCGAGACTGTTGTGAATCGTCTCATCCGAGATCACGTGGTAGTCATCGAGAATGATAGCAAGGGGCTGCGTCGTAGAAGCGAGTTCATTGAGCAGGGAATCGATGAAGGTAAAGATCGAGGTATGACTGGTTGCCTTCATGGCTGGTTCCATTCGTTCGGAGAGTTCTGTGAAGTCAGATTCAGACAGCGTAAATACGATGTATCTCCAAAAGCGAATCAGGTCATTATCCATCTCATCGAGTGAGAGCCATACGGTGGTACCGCCGTACTGATGAGCCCATTGACTGAGCAAGGTCGTTTTTCCATACCCTGCTGGGGCGTATAACGTCGTCAGTCGACATTGTAGGCCAGCGTCCATTTTTTGCAGCAGTCGGCTCCTATGAACGCTATTCGACCGAACGGCGGGCATTGCTGTTTTGGTTTTCAGCATAATGGAATGATGGAGCATGTTTGTACCGTCCTATGTATTAGAATCTTATGTGTCCATTATACTAGTTATCGGCAAGAATCGACATTTGAAAAAAGAAAGAATCATTTGTCCCAAGAAGCAGGCCCTAAACCGCCATCTTTTGCATGCCCGTCACTTTTCGGCGAGAAATTTCCATGGAAGCCAGACATGCTTCAACAGGCTTCACATCCCACGCCTTCTAGAATGAAAGCAAAAAAGAGGGATGGGCGATAGCGGTATGAAGATTGAACGATGGAAGCACGCCGTAATTGTGGTGGCTGCTGCGATGCTCTGTGTTGCGATGGGAACGGAATCTGTCGCCGTCCAGGCGAGCAGCGAAGGGGAGGTGCAGGAACAGGAACAGGATTCCATCCAGGTAGCGTTTGTCGGGGATATGATTTTGGATAAGAGCGTCGGGAA
Organism: Brevibacillus sp. MS2.2; assembly: GCF_013284345.1. Lineage (NCBI taxonomy): Bacteria > Bacillati > Bacillota > Bacilli > Caryophanales > Paenibacillaceae > Brevibacillus > Brevibacillus sp. MS2.2. Next base: position 16,203 of record NZ_JABSUZ010000009.1, on the reverse strand, counting down.
TCAGATCGGGCGGTACGGCGTAGATTATCCGTTTCAAAAAACAGCAGATTTTCTCAAGCAGGCAGATTTGACGATTGGTAATCTGGAGACACCAGTCAGTACGCGGGGACGTCCGGAGAAAAAGGAATATACCTATCGTGCGAAGCCAGAGACGTTGCAGGGGCTCGTGAATGCGGGCTTTGACGTGGTCAACCTGGCGAATAATCATTCGCTGGATTACGGGATGGACGCGCTCTATGACACGATGGAGCACCTGAAAAAGGCGAAAATTGGTTACGTGGGGGCGGGGAAAAACGAAGGAGAAGCATTCGCACCCTACATCCAAACGATCAAGGGGAAACGTGTGGCAGTCATCGGGATCAGCCGTGTCCTTCCGAATGAGCGTTGGTATGCACGAAAAAATAAGCCAGGTCTAGCCCATGCCTACTCTTATGAGCCGATGCTGTCCTATGTAAAAAAGGCAGTGGCGGAGTCAGACATTACGATTGCAGTCATGCACTGGAATTTGGAATATAAGGACTACCCAGAAGAATATGCGCGTGAGATGGCGAAAAAGCTGATCGACAGCGGGGTGGATGCCATTGTCGGGTCGCACAGCCATTCGATCATGGGTGTCGAGTTTTATAAAAAGGCGCCGATCTACTACAGCGTAGGGAATTTTGTGTTTACTACCTCGCGCAATCCCAAAGGTCGCGAAGCCATGATGGTCCACCTGACGTTTACAAAAGACGGGAGCAAGAGCCGTGTGATCCCGGTGAAGCTCACGAACGGTCAGCCTGCTCCGATGGACGAGAAAAACAAAAAGAGGATCTTCGAAAAGCTCAACCGCATTTCCTATGGAGCGAGCATATCCGAAAAAGGGGACGTAAGCGAGTCTAAGCCTCAATAACGAGTCGCCGCATCATTTCTCTTCGTGTGAAACCATACTGTTCGTATAAGCCGTGAGCATCCCGAGTACCGAGTATCATGCTCGTATCACGGATGTCTGGATGCTCCACCATCACTTCCATGAGCCATTTGCTCAATCCCTTGCCTCGATGCCCCGGATCGACGAAGACATCACACACCCAGGAAATTGTCGCGTAATCACTCACGACCCGGACGAACCCAGCCTGTCCATCCTCACTATACAAGCCGAAGCAGAGTGAATTTTCGATACTTTTGATGATCATTTCCTTGGAGCGTTCAGACGCCCAGTACGTTGTCGACAGCCAATTGCTGATGCGCTCGATATCGAGTAATGCTTTCTCATCACTGATTTTGTAAGGCAGTGTCGCGTGTCTTGCTTCCATCTGTATCCCTCCGTATTTGTATTTACTCCATTGCTTACGATTCACTATACTCAAGGGACTAGGGCGCATAAAGGAGAGAAAAGTGAATCTGTACCCACACAGATGACGGGGGAGTGAACGGGATGAAGAATAAATACGAAGTGGTGAAAGACAGCATCAAAGAACAGCTTCACAACCATACAATCAAGCCAGGGGAGAAGCTGCCGTCGATTCGTAACGCATCCGAGCGCTGGTCGTGCAGTTTGAATACCGCGATACGGGCGTATCAAGAGCTGGAGAAGGAGCATTTGATTTATTCCATACCCAAAAGCGGTTATTACGCGGTCCTTCGCCCTCTTCAAAGTGCGAGTTTTCCAGAGGAGCGAATCGATTTTACCGCAGCCAGCCCCGACTCAGAAGTCATGCCATTCAAAGATTTCCAGCATTGTCTAAACCGCGCGATTGAATTGTATGAGGACCAGTTGTTCTCCTATTCGGACCCCCAGGGCTTTTTCTCCTTGCGCCGGGCATTGGAGAGCCATCTCGCCCAATCACAAGTGTTTGCATCCCCTTCGCAAATTTGCGTCGTTTCGGGAGCTCAGCAAGCGCTGCATCTACTCGCCTCCATGCCGTTTCCAAATGGAAAGAGTGTAGTACTGGTCGAGCAGCCCACCTTTCACGGCATGCTGCGTTCACTCGAGCTGTTGGGAGTTACCGTTCTGGGCATCCAGCGGACTGCGGCAGGCATCGATATGGATGAGCTGGAGCGGCATTTCCGCAACAACCAAATCAAGTTTTTCTACACGGTTCCCCGGTTTCACAATCCGTTGGGGACAAGCTATACAACGGAGCAAAAGAAACAAATCGCCAAGCTGGCTCAGCGCTACGATGTATACATCGTCGAGGATGACTTTCTGGCGGACATGGAAACGAGTCTGAAGGCAGACCCGATCTACAGCTACGATCAATCAGGTCGAGTCCTGTACGTCAAAAGCTTTTCTAAGATCATGCTGCCCGGACTTCGATTGGCGACAGTCGTCTTGCCCCCTTCCGTGATGGAAACGTTCCGGTTATTTAAAGCATCGTGCGATTCCAGTACGGCTGTCTTGTCTCAGGCGGCTTTGGAGCTCTATTTGAATTGCGGGATGTACGACCATCATGCTGCCCTCGTGCGGGAACGTTATCGCTTGCGCATGGAGACGCTGGCCGAGTGCTGTCGGCGTTATCTTCCACCACAGCTTCACGCGCAAATCGGAACAGGCGGGATTTTTTCGAGAGTGCTGCTTCCCGATGAGCTGGACGCCCATGATATTATCGCCGCGCTACACCAGCAAAACGTGCGGCTTATGTCTACGAACCAGAGCTATTTACCTACCTTCCCGCGTGAAAACGGGTTGCGGATTAGTATTATCCAAACAGATGCTGATAAGATAGAGAGAGGGATCGCCCTGTTAGCAGAGACGGCTACTGGACTTTTGCAGAAGCAAAGAAAAGAGGGGCAGTGGCGGATCATTGATTGGATCTAGTGGTTATGCATATTTGAGGAATGGGCAGAATGGAGACGTATATCATCACGAAAAGGAGTGATTGTCAGTGCAAGCTATCACTACGTTTTTCATGTTCCACGGACAAGCGGAAGAAGCGATGAAGTTTTACACTTCTATTTTTGATCGCTCTGAAATCAAGCAGGTCATGCATCACGAGAATGGACAAGTCCTGCACGCTACCTTTACATTAAAAGACCAGACCTTCATGTGTATCGATAATACAAACGGTGACTATCATGCCTTTACTCCGGCGATTTCGTTGTTTGTGGACTGCGATACAGAGGAAGAGGTCGACCGGGTTTTTGGACAGCTTTCCTCGGATGGACAAGTACTCATGCCGCTTGGACAATATCCGTTCAGTGAAAAGTTCGGATGGGTTCAAGATCGTTACGGATTATCGTGGCAGATTAATTTGCCGAAAAGATGATAGTTGAAAAGCCGGTACACCTCTTGGTACCGGCTAACTTTTTGCCTTTTTATCGTTGCTGTAGTGGGGGAAGAAGCGAATTTCCAGTCTACGCTTCGGCCTACGCCCTGCAAGGGGTAGCACTGTCCGCTGCGGAAAAAATGGCGGGAGCGCTTCAAACGTAGAAGTTTCGAGGAGGCCATTCATAAGTGAAGCTGAAATTCCCCGCCATTTTTTCCTACGCTAGGGCGGGCTCCAGAGGCGCTTGGACTGGAAATTCGCTTCTTCCTGCGTTAACTTGCAAAACGTTTTAAACCCACGAAAGAATCCACAGCTGTCCGGAAGCACTGTCACATGTTTGGAAGGAGACCGCCCGAACGAAGAGAGGATACAGGCGACTGGAAAACATGTGGCAGGGCTTCTCCCGACCACAACAGCAGGAAAATCTCCATCTTGCAGTATGTCTACATCGTCATCAACTGACGAAAACTACGACGATAGCTCCACAGTAAATACACTTCCAAAACCGTGACAATCAGTCCTATAGCAAGCATGTCGGGATCGACAAACAGGTGGAACGTCAAGATGTTGACAGCAAGCGGAGCGGTGGCGGTTAGAGCCAGTGGGACGAAGCGGTTGGTCAGGAACAGCAATCCACAGATGATTTCGACGGTTTTGACCAGAACCAGCAAATACCCTTTCAAAAGCTCCATGGCAGCAGGACTGGTTGGAAAGATAGGCTCGAATCCAAACAAGACAATGTAACCATTCACACCTGCTCCAAGCAAAATCAATCCAAGGATGATACGGGCGAATACGGGTAATGTCCTTGCCATCAAGCATCACTTCCTTGTAGTGGAATAGGGCTGATGAAGTCTTCGAGGAAAGTATAACTCCACTTTGACCACCTGGTCAATATGCATTATGATAGGAAAAAGAAGAACGGATAGAAGGTGACGGACATAAAAGGAATCTGGCAAGACGAAACGCTGGAGCCGAACAAGCGAAAGCTGTTGGATGCGGCCCTTGTTGAATTTTCCGCGAAAGGCTACGAACGAGGCTCCACCAATCAAATCGTCCAGAACGCAGGCGTATCAAAGGGGATGCTGTTCCACTTTTTCGGGAATAAAAAGGGTCTGTTTCTCGCGATTGTGGATGCTTGTATCGAACGTTTTTTTGCTTGTATACAGGCGCGAATGGAAACGGCGCCGCAAGATTTTTTTGCACGATTTCTCCATGTCCATCAAGCAAAAATGGCCCTTTTTGCCGAGGAACCGGCTATTTATCAAATGGCAGTTGCGACCTTTTTCGATTATCCCGAGGAATGTCGGGCTGAGATCGAAGACAGAGAGGCACAGTTCAATGCGCGATATCTTCCCTTGTTTCTGGATCAAGTCGATACGTCATTGATCAAAGCGCAGTTCGATCCACAGAAGGCGCTGCATTTTTTGCTGTCGGCTGTAGAGGCATTGACGCAAAAGTATGTCCGCGAAAACTACGACGTCAGCGATAAAGGCTTTGCACATGTCCAATCCTTTTTTGCGGAATTAGAATCGTACATGGACATGATGAAGGTAGGGCTGTACAAACAATCAGACAGTGGAGCACAAAGGGGAAAAAATAATGGATGAGAAATGGACGCGCCTGGTACAAAACATGAACCCGTCAGCCAAGCTCCTTCGTGCATGGGAGCTAAAAGGCGGGATTTCTGCACAGGTCACCGCACTAGAAATGGAGACCCCTGAAGGCATGAAGAAAAAAGTAGTCGTCCGCGAGCACGGTCAGGCTGACCTCAAGCGAAATCCGCAGATCGCATCGGATGAATTCAAACTTTTGCAAATACTGAAGTCCGCTGGCTTGCCTACTCCAACGCCCTATCATCTCGAAGCATCCAGCGATCTGTTTCCCACGCCGTGCCTTGTCATCGAATTCATAGAAGGACGGACAGTCACTGCTCCAGCCGACTTGTCCAGCTTTTTACAGCAAGTAGCTACGGTGCTGACTCGCATCCATTCGGTAGACGCTTCTGGGCTGGCGCAAACTTATTTGCCGAAACAAGAAGAAGCGATAACGGAAAAGCTCCACAAAAGACCTGCGATCCTGGACAAATCATTGGATGAGGGATTCATTCGTGAAGTGCTGGAGTCCGTTTGGCCGCTGCCCCAAGCGAATGCAGTATCCCTTTTGCATGGTGATTTCTGGCCGGGAAATACGATGTGGAAGGAAGAAAAACTGGCTGCTGTTATCGACTGGGAGGACGCTTCGATCGGCGACCCCTTATCTGATCTCGGCAATGCCAGACTGGAGATTTTGTGGGCATTTGGAGTGGAGGCCATGCATGTTTTTACCCTTCACTATCAATCTGCCAGCAAGGCACTCGATTATACCCAGCTTCCGTATTGGGATTTGTGTGCGGCACTACGACCAGCTTCGAGCCTATCTGATTGGGGATTGGAAAAAAGGGTAGAGGAAACCATGCGTGAGCGACATTCTCTATTCGTGATGCAGGCATGTGAAAAACTAGGCATCCCGTATAAAAGACATGCCACTTATGAAAGCCTCGAATAATCGGGGCTTTTTTTGTTTGGAAAAAACTGTTGACCGATTCGGTATAGATACCTATAATCTAATTCATAGTAAACAGGTAAGAATTATAAGTTATTATCTTTTGATCCGACCGGACCACCGGAGGAGCTGGTTTCACTGAGTGAGTGGATATGAAGGAGGATCACCATGAAAAAAAGGCTTTCGCAAATCATTTCAACTTTGCTGCTAGGGACGCTACTGGTCACAGGTTGCAGCTCCGAAGGCAGTGCGCCGGCTACCTCGACACAAACGGCGACTCCGTCGAACGAAGCATCAGCACCTGCTGCCAGCAAGGTGCAAGACATAAAAGACGGCATCAATTTGGCTACGGATTTATCCAAGCTGCCGGAAGCAGCCGCCAAAAGGACCGATACATTCATTGCGGGGCTGACGGAGCCAGGCGGCGTGTTTAACCCGTTTTTTTACCACAACGGCTATGATGGCAACGTCTCCTCCGCGATCTTCGAATCACTGGTGGATGTCGATGCGACAGGGAAGCCAGTACCCAAGCTCGCGGCAAAATGGGACGTATCTCCTGACCAGCTCACGTATACGTTCCACCTGAGACCGAATCTGAAATTCAGTGATGGGTCACCGCTGACGGCAGAGGATGTAGCCTTTACACTGACGATTCTGCACGACAAAACGTACGATGGCGAGACGGACATTTTTGTAGCAAGTATCAAAGGTGGTCGTGAATACAAGGAAGGCAAAGCGAACACGATCGAAGGAATCAAGGTGATTGATCCACAGACAATCCAGATCACGACGGAGAAAGTGAACGCCAAATCTCTCGTCCTGTTAGGCGGGCAGGTACTCTCCAAAGCATACTACGGCAAGGAGTACAAACCAGGTAATCTGGAGTATCTCCGCACCTTGCACGGCAAGCCTCTGGGAGCTGGACCTTACAAATTCGAGGCGTACATTCCTGGTCAAGAAGTCCGCTATCTCGCAAACGAGCACTATTACGCGGGCAAGCCGCAAGTCGAGCACTTTATTTACAAGACGACAGAGGGCGACGCATTGCAGTTTATCCAGACAGGGGAAATGGATTACAACTCCTTTACCGTCAACTCGGATAACATTGAGCAGTTGCAAGAGCTGGGATATGTCAATATCAATCTGTACACATCCAGTGCCTATTCGTACATCAAGTTCAATCATTCCAAGCCATTTTTCAAAGACAAGCGCGTCCGCCAAGCCTTCATCTACGGACTGGATCGCCAAAAGATTCTGGACTTGACCTACCAAGGATACGCACAAGTCGCCAATGTACCGATCAGTCCAGTTTCGTGGGCCTATACGGAGGATGTCAATCCGTACGCCTACAATCCGGAAAAGGCGAAGCAACTCCTGGATGAAGCGGGCTGGAAGCCGGGCGCGGACGGCATCCGTGAAAAAGACGGACAGAAGCTGATCGTGCATTACTACACGACAAAAGGAAAACTGGGAGAGGTTCTGATTCCGATTGCCAAAGAAAACTACAAAGAGCTGGGCATCCAGTTTGAAGCAGAAATGATGGACTACAACGCCGTTTTGGCACGGACGGAAAAAGGCGATCATGACCTCGCTTCGTTCTCGACCACGATGCTGATCGATCCAGATGACGGTGTAGACGCCTTCTCGACGAAAAAGGGCAAGAGCGGATTTACCGGAACGAATGGCTACTCCAATGCCAAAGTAGACGAATTGCTGGAAGCAGGTCTATCTACACTGGACATCGAGAAGCGCAAAGCGATCTACAAAGACCTGTACAAAGAGCTGAGCGATGACCCACCGTACATCTTCCTCGGCTACCGCAAAATTTTGTCTGCGCACAACGGCAAGATCAAGGGCTTGGAGCCGAATCCGTTCACGGGCATTTCGACCAGCCTGCCTGGCATCAAAATCGAGTAACGAGTTTGAGTAACTGACTCACGAATGTTGTGCCCGGCCCTGGGGCTGGGCTTTCTTTTTTTCCCCAAGCATGAAAGGAGGCCAACGATGACGTCCTACTTCCTAAAAAGGATATTTTACATGGCGTTGACGATCTTCGGCGCATCCATTTTGATTTTTATCCTGTATGCCCTAACGCCCGGTGATTTCGTCGATACGAGTCCCAAGCTGACAGCCGAACGAAAGCTGGAGCTAAAAGCGATGTACGGGCTGGATAAGCCTGTCGTCGAACGGTATTTCATCTGGATGAAAAACGCCCTCCAAGGCGATTTTGGTTATTCCCTGCAATACCAACAGCCGGTGATGTCTCTATTGAACGATTACATCTGGAATTCGTTTTTGCTGGCGATTACCTCCACCTTTTTTACGTGGCTGATCGCGATTTCAATCGGAGTTCTGTCTGCTGCAAGGCAACATTCCTGGTTCGATGCGCTTGTGACGATCGGTGTTTTTGCTGCGATGTCGCTGCCTGTCTTTTTCGTTGGACTACTGTTTATCAAGTTGTTTGCCGTTGATGCCAAGCTGTTTCCCGCAGGGGGCATGATGACGATCGGAAGCAAGGAAACAGGGCTCGCCTATGCGTGGGACGTGGTTCAGCACATGTTTTTGCCTGTGACAGTGCTGACTTTGCTGAGTGTGGGGACACTGACTCGCTATTTCCGCACGAACATGCTGGAGGTCATTCAACAAGACTTCGTGCGTACGGCCCGGGCAAAAGGACTGAAGGAAAAAGTCGTCCTGCACAAGCACGCGCTGCGTAACGCACTCCTGCCCGCCATTACACTACTAGGCTTTGAACTGCCGGCATTGTTCGGTGGGGCGATCATCACGGAAAAAATCTTTAACTGGCCCGGTGTCGGGCAGTTGTACATGCAGGCGTTTTCTGTACGGGACTACCCGCTCTTGATGGGCTTTACGATGTTCCTGGCGATTCTCACCGTCATCGGAAACTTATCTGCTGATTTGCTGTACAGAGTGGCTGACCCGCGGGTTCGGTTGAAATAGGAGGGAAAACGATGGCATCAACGGTAAGGGAAGTAGCGGAGGTGACGAGACCGGAGCAGGTAGCGTTGCGTTCTTCCTTGTGGCACGAGGCGTTTTTGCGACTGAAAAAGAAACGTCTGGCCATGGTTGGACTTGTGTTTTTACTCGTCATGGCAGTGGTATGTTTCATCGGTCCGTTTTTTTCTCCGTACGCATCCGGCAAGATTAATACGGCCATGATCAACAAGCCGCCAAGCTTCTCCCATTGGCTCGGGACGGACAGCTTGGGCAGAGACATTTTGACGCGGTTGATGCAAGCGGGCCGAATCTCATTGACAGTCGGCATCGCCTCTATGGTGCTCTCTGTATCTATTGGTGCCCTTCTCGGTGCACTGGCTGGCTTTTACCGCGGGTGGGTCGATCAAGTGATCATGCGCGTAGCAGATGTGCTCATGACCATTCCTGGTCTGCCGCTCTTGTTTATTATGGGCGCAGTCCTCTCCGAGTGGAAAATCCCGACCGACTACCGCATTTACATCGTCATGGTCATGCTGAGTCTGATCGGCTGGCCCGGCTTGGCGCGAATGGTCCGCAGCCAGATGCTCACCCTTCGTGAAAGTGAATTCATGCAAGCAGCAGAAGTACTCGGTCTGCGCGACAGACGCAAGCTATTCTTCCATTTACTGCCCAATCTGACACCGCTCTTGATAGTCGTTGCCACCTTGAACGTCGGTGGTGCGATTCTAAGTGAATCCGTCTTATCGTACTTCGGCCTCGGAGTCGTCCCGCCAACGCCGACGTGGGGCAACATGATGGATGCAGCGAACACCTTGATCGATTTTCAGAAAAGACCGTGGCTGTGGGTTCCTCCTGGGATTGCTATTTTTGCTACCGTGATTTCGATTAATTTGTTGGGAGATGGACTGCGGGATGCTTTGGACCCGAAGCAGAAGCGTTGAAGGGGTGTTTTGAATTGCTTTTACCTTCATGAACTTACTTTCAAGAGAATACTGAAGCAGCGAAGGGAGAAGGGATTTCCAGTCCAAGCGCCTCTGGAGCCCGCCCTAGCTTCGAAAAAAATGGCGGGGAATTTCAGCTTCACTTATGGACTACTTCCCCGAAACTTCAAGGTTTGAAGCGCTCCCGCCATTTTTTTCGAAGCGGACAGTGAATCCCGCTTGCGGGGCGTAGGCCGAAGCGTAGACTGGAAATCCCTTCTCCTCTCCACTACAGCTCCTTCAAATACAAGAAAAGGCAGGTGAGCCAAGCATGAATGCTCTAGTCGACATCAAAAATGTAAGTACCTACTTCAAGTCCGAACAAGGCGTGGTCAAAGCAGTCGATGCCCTCGATTTGCGCGTCTATGAAGGAGAGACCGTATGCATCGTAGGCGAGTCAGGCTGCGGCAAAAGCGCGGCAGCCATGTCATTGATGGGATTAATCCCAGAGGCGGTAGGCAGTATCGTTTCGGGTGAGATATGGTTTGCAGGCCGTGATCTGCGAAAAGTCAGCAAAGAAGAAATGCGCAAGCTCCGCGGCAATGAGCTGGCAATGATTTTTCAGGAGCCGATGTCGTCACTCAATCCTGTATTGACCATCGGTGAGCAGATCATGGAGCCGATCATGGAGCACCAGGGCATAAGCAAAAAAGCAGCCCAAGCGCGAGCTGTTGAGCTGATCGAGCTAGTCGGAATCCCGCGGGCAAAAGAAATCGCCAAATCGTACCCTCATGAATTGAGTGGAGGCATGCTGCAACGCATTATGATTGCCATCGCAATATCCTGCAATCCCCGCCTGCTGATCGCTGATGAGCCGACGACAGCTTTGGATGTGACCATTCAGGCGCAAATTCTCGATCTGCTGCGCAAAATCAAGGAGGAAGCCCAAACTGCGATTCTTTTTATCACACATGATCTGGGTGTCGTTGCAGAAATGGCCGATCATGTCGTCGTGATGTACGCAGGAAAAGTGGTAGAGGTGTCTCCTGTCGTCGAGCTGTTCGAGGAGCCGAAGCACCCGTACACACAAGGCTTGCTTCGCTCCAAGCCTGTGTTGAACCAACGCAGAGCCAAGCTGTATTCCATCCCTGGTCAAGTACCGAATCCGACGACACTCGGCGATTCCTGCTATTTTCTTGACCGCTGTGATCAGTGCTTGGACATTTGCCGGGTGAAGCAGCCACCTTTGCGCGATGGGGGAGACGGCAGAAAGGTCGCGTGCTGGCTGTATGAGGAGGAGATCGCCCGTGGACAATAATTTGCTGGAAGTGCGCCGATTGAAAAAATATTACCCGATTACCGGGGGGCTTTTAGGCAGGACGATCGGCCATGTAAAAGCGGTGGATGACGTCAGCTTTTCCATCCAAAAAGGGGAGACGTTCGGGCTGGTCGGCGAGTCCGGCAGCGGGAAAAGCACGACAGGTCGCACCATTCTGCGCCTTTTGGAAAAGACAGAGGGAGAAGTCCGTTTCCAGGGTATCGATGTGCACGCCTTGAATCGTCAAGAGCTTCGAGCTTTGCGCCCGCGGATGCAATATATTTTTCAAGACCCGTACAGCTCGCTGAATCCACGAGTCCGAATCGGTGAGGCACTGGGGGAAGCGCTGCTTGATCACGGGTTGCTCCCACAAGCAGAGGTCAGAGAAAGAGTTTTAGAGGTCATGGCTTTATGCGGATTGGCGCCGTATCATGTCGATCGGTATCCGCATGAGTTCTCGGGAGGTCAGCGCCAACGGATCGGTATCGCACGGGCCATTATGTTGAACCCTGATTTTATCGTCGCGGATGAGCCAGTATCTGCTCTGGATGTGTCGATCCAAGCCCAAATCATCAATTTGTTTGCAGATCTTCAGGAGCAAAAGAAGCTGACGTACTTATTTATTTCGCATGATTTGAGCGTCGTCGAGCATCTGTGCTCGAGGATCGGCGTCATGTATTTGGGGTCATTGCTCGAGCTGGCACCTCGGGATGAATTGTTTTTGGAGCCGCTCCACCCGTACACCAAAGCATTGCTCTCCTCTGTGCCGCTTCCGATCCCGAAGAAAAAGCGCGAACGCATCGTCCTGCAAGGAGACATGCCAAGTCCGGCAAATCCTCCAGCAGGGTGCAAATTCCACACGCGCTGCCCGTATGTGAAAGACATTTGCCGACAGGAAGTGCCTGCTTTTCGCGAGGTCAGCGCCGACAGATTTGTCGCCTGTCACTTGGTGTAAACGGAATCAATGGGGGAACGAAGAACGGCACGGGGCATTGACCGATAGCAGAAGCATATGGTAATATTTTCATATCATAGTAAATGCATCGGTTTTTAAATATTTAGCTGATCGGTCGACCGAAAGCTCCCGCGAGGACAAAGACAACCAAAGCTGTCTAGTTGCGCAGGGAGCTTTCCGTCAATCGAAGGAAAATGAGGTGAGAAGAGCCTCTTGCTGCCCAAACTGTTTGACATTGACGGTTATGGGGATCAAGAGGTATTATCAGATCACAAAACAAAGTAAATAGGTAGGAATAATGTATATTGATTTTGACGAAATAGGAGGGTGCTTCCCATGGCAAAAAATGAGATTCGCCTAGACGATTTCTTATTAGAGAAAATCGCGCGCGCACTGGATGGTCTGGAATACGGCTCCATACATATTGTGGTTCACGATTCACAGGTCGTTCAAATTGAGCGAACGGAAAAATACAGAATCCCGGCGGAAAAGCCTGAGGCAAAGATTTCGCAAGTGCGCACCGGAAAATAAAAGAAAAGGCGTGGAAAAAAGAGAGGAGGAAGGACTATGGCAGGCGTTCTTGTGGTAGGAGGAGATCGGGTAGCAGAAATCGAGAGCTTGTTGCAGAACAAAGGATTCGAGAATGTCTATCACGTATCAGGTCGCAAAAAATCCGATGTGAAGGCGACGATTCCTTCTGATACGGAGCTTGTTCTTGTCTTTATTAACTTTGTGAGTCACAGCTTGAGTAAAAATATAAAGAAGCTGGCGAAGCAAAAGCACGTCCCGATCGTTTTTTGCCGACGGTCATGTGATGCCGTAGCCATGTACGAACCAGCGATAAGCTAGAGAGGACTGCCCCCATATGCGCGAATGAATAGAAGTATTCAAGGATGAATACTTCTTTTTTGCGTGACAGAGACTACTGGTAGAAACTTGTTGGACCGACTCGGATAAAAGTATTCAGCAGGGAATAAAATCAACAAAAGAACAACCGAAAACACGAATGGCATAAAATTTGCAGAATATTTATTCAATAATCGGTTATCCGACTCAAACAGGGGGGTACAGCATGAAAAGACCAGTTGTCATGACAAGTCTCTTCGTTTTGCTTACGGGACTATTTGCAGGCTGTAGCAGCGGCAATACGCCGACTCAAACCGCACCAGACAACCAGCAGCAACCAGCGCCAGCACAGCAGGCAACTGTGCAGCCTGCGACAGAGCAGACGTTGCACATGAATGCCGCGGAGCCTGAAACACTTGATTCAGGCATGTCCAACGATGTGATTTCCGGTGCCTTTATCCGTTCGCTGTACGACGGGCTTGTTCGATTGGACAAGGATGGCAAGCCAGTCAATTCCGTTGCATCCGACATTCAAATATCGGAGGACAAAAAGGTGTACACCTTTACATTGCGCGACAGCAAATGGAGCAATGGCGACCCGGTTACGGCTCAAGACTTCGCCTTCGGCTGGATGCGCGTGCTCAATCCGAAGACAGCCAGCGGCTCCGCCTACAAGTACTATCCGATCAAAAATGCCCGTGCCTTTTTCGAAGGGAAGGCGAAAGCGGAGGATGTCGGCATCAAGGTCGTCAATGACAAGACGCTGCAAGTCACCTTGGAAAACCCCACCCCTTACTTCCTGACACTTGCGACCTTCTACTATCCGGTCAACCAAAAGGTGGTGGAGTCCAATCCCGATTGGGCGAAAAAGCCCGAGTCCATCGTGACCAATGGACCGTTCAAGCTGGTGAATTGGGAGCATAAAAACAAGATTGAGCTGGCCAAAAACGAGCACTATTGGGACAAAGAGGTCGTGAAGTTTAACGAAATCGAGTTTTCCATGATTGAAGATACCAATACAGAGCTGGAGCTGTTCAATAGCGGCGAGCTGGATTGGGCTGGCGGTCCGATTAGCGGACTGCCTGCGGATGCCATTGGAACGTTGCGCGACGAAGGCAAGCTGCAAACCATGCAACGTGCCACCAACTACTATCTCTTGTTCCAGACGGAGAAGCCACCATTTACGAATAGCAAAATCCGCAAAGCGTTTGCCTACGCGATCAACCGCAGCGACATCGCAGAAAACATCGGTCAGGCCGGACAGACGCCCTTGATGGGCTTCGTCCCACTTTCCGCCTCCCTGAAGCCAGAAGGATATTTCAAGGATAACGATGTGGAGACGGCGAAACAGTTATTGGCAGAAGGAATGAAGGAAGCGGGCATTACCAAGCTGCCCGAAATCACCTATCTTTACAATACCTCCGACCTGAACAAGAAGATTGCCGAAGCGTTGCAGGCTCAATGGAAGCAATCTCTCGGTGTGGATGTCAAGCTGATCAACAAAGAATTGAAGGTCATGTTTGACGATCAGGAGCAAGGGAAGTACATGATTTCCCGAACAGGCTGGACGGGAGATTACAACGACTCCGTCAACTTCCTGGAGCTCATGATGGAGAAGTACAGCTCCAACAACTCTACCTTCTGGTTTAGCGAGAAGTACGTAGAGCTGGTAAAGAAGGCGTACGCCGAGCCAGATGAGGCCAAACGTAATCAGTATCTGGTCGAAGCGGAGAGCATCCTGATGGAAGAAATGCCTGTCACAGGTGTGTACTCCAGCGTCAATTCATGGGTACAAAATGAAAAGGTAAAAGGCATCACAGTCGATCCGTTGGGCTACATCGACTTCAAGTGGGGATACAAAGAACAATAGCGCTGAAAAGAAATGGCCGACACAAAAATCCGTGTGTGGGCCGTTTCGCGAGCGATGGGGAGGAATATTCATGACATGGCAGCAAGCAGTAGAAAACGTGCTGAGGGAAGCACCCGGTATTTTTGGAATCGCAGCTGTGCATCTGGAAACAGGAGAGACAGCAGGGCATCTGGATGAAGAGTTGTTTCAACTGGCGAGTGCCTTCAAAATTCCGATCATGGTCACCTTGATGCGCGAGGTGGAAGCAGGACGAATCCGCCTCGACCAGCGCGTGACACTGAGATGGGAGGATCGCGTGCCGGGATCAGGCATTTTGCAAGAGCTGGATGCCGGAGCGGCCTTAACGGTCAAAGACTTGGCGACACTGATGACGATTGTGAGCGATAACTATGCGACGGACCAAATCATCGAGCTGATCGGTGGCATCGACAAGGTGAATGAGCACATGAATGAGCTGGGGCTTTCGCAGATTCATTTACGGCATAATTGCTGGGAGCTCCTCAACCACTGTGTAGGTATGAATGAGCCTACCCCTTCGCAGGCAGGGTTCGATGAGTTCATGCGACGGGAAGAGTCAGGCAATTACGAATTGATCCACGATGTATCGATGCCTACCCGTGATAATAACGTAGCGACACCAGCCGAGCTAAACCGCCTGCTTATCATGATTGCGCGAAAAGAAATTCTCACGGAAGACTCCTGCGAGCTGATGCTGGACATCATGCGTCGTCAGCATTACAACAGCCGTCTGCCGTACTTGTTGCCAGAAGGTACAAAGGTCGCGCATAAGACAGGGACCGTCAATGCTGTTGTCAATGATGCTGGCATCATTTATTTGCCCGAAGGAAAAGGGATGATTGCGATCACGGCACTATCACGTGGTGTGACTGACAAAGAAGCCGCAGAGCTTACCATCGCCCGTGTTGCAAAAGCGATTTATGAGCAAACGTTGGGGAGTTGATGAAAATGACGGCATGGAAGGAACAGTTCCAAAGGTATGCACAGCAACTGCTGGACGAGGCAAAGGCTCCGGGCGCCGCTATTGCTATTGCACGTGACGGTGAGCTTTTGTACGAGGGAACGTTCGGTTTTCGTGACAGAGAACAGCAACTGCCACTTTCCCTCGACACCGTTTTTGGCATCGCATCCATCACCAAATCGTTTACCTGCGTTGCGATTATGCAGTTGCAAGAGGCAGGCAAGCTGTCTGTCCACGACCCGGTCGTAAAATATTTGCCAGAGTTTCGGGCGGGCGATCACGAGCTGACAGCGCGCATGAAGATTCATCACTTCATGACACATACGCCTGGAATAGCGCCTATGCCTTACTTAGACGGCGCAATGAGGCGGAGTATGGAAAATGATCCTGCTGTCATTGGAACCAAGGCGGAGGAAGAACTGAAGACAGTGCCTTACCTGCATACGTACGAAGAAGTCATGGAAGCCATTGCTGGATTCGAAGGGGAGCCGCTCTCAGAGCCAGGGGGTGCCTTTAGCTACAATAACGATGCGTACGGGCTTTTGGGAGCGATCATTGAACGGGTCAG